>JBKBTU010000021.1:4864-19702 GCA_046290715.1 Sphingomonas sp.
GACCGGCTTGCCCGCGGTCATCGGCAGATCGACGTTGTGGAACCACGGGTTCCAGTTCTGCCGCCAGCGGTCGAGGACCAGCTTGCCGTCCGCATAGACCTTGAAATAGCTCGACCCGTAGACGCGGAAGCGATGCGTGCCGGTGGTGGTGGGCGCCAGCGTGCCGGTCCAGACGACGCGCTGCTTGCCGACGACCTTGCCCGCGGTGTTCTGGCCGCTGTCCGCCGAGGCGACGGTCTGCGCCTTGGCTTCCGCCGGCCAGCGCGCCTGGTCGCGGATGAACTGATAGGCGATCGTCGGTTCCTGCCGGCTCACCGCCAGCCGGTCGCCGAGATAATAATCGGCCTTCCATCCCGGTTTGCCGTCGCTCGTCACGGTGAGGGCGTCGGCACCGGCGAGCGCATAGGGCTTGGGATTGCCGAAGCGCGTGATCGAGTTGTTGTCCCACAGCAGCCCGTAGTTCCTGGTCGACACCAGGAAGGGGATCGCGATGTCCATGTTGTGCTGGGCGAGTTCGACGTCCTCGCCATTGTAGTTCATCTGCCGGTTCTGGTGCTGGCCGAGCCCGTAGAAGCCCTCGTCCGTGCCGCGGTTGAACTGCTGGCTGGTGGCGAGATAGCCCTTTTCCTCGACGCTGGGCGCGAAGCCGCCGCGGGTGGCCTCGTCCAGCGTCACCGTGCCGTTCGCATCGAGGAAGCGGACATGGCCGTCGGCCAGGCGGATCTCCGCCGTCGCCTTGGGCAGGCGCAGCGTGACGAGGCCGTTGTCTTGCGTGATCGCCGGGTCGCCGTGGGGTTTCGCGATGACCATCAGGCTGTCGGGGACGGCGAGGTCGGCGTCGGGCACCGCGGTGACGCGGAAACTGTCGTCGCCGTAGGCGGTGACGCGGACGCGCTTCGCCGGACCGCTATCGGGAGTGACGATCACGCCCTGATCGACGCGCCGCACGTCGGCGGCGAGGGCGGTGCCGGACACGGACGCGGCGAGGCAGGCGAGGGCAAGGATGCGGGTCATCGGGAGTCCTAGCGATAGGTGCCGAGCGTCACGCGCAGCAGCGTGGGCCGGGTGAGGTTGAGCCCGTAATCGGTCTGGTCGCCGTTCCAGACGCGCCTCGTCGCCCACGCGCCGGCGGCGTCGAAGCCGCCCTCCTCGACGCTGAGCAGTTGCGTCGCCTCGCCCTTCGCCGGCGCGGCGAGGTCGAAGCGGACGCGTACGTCCGATCCGACGACGAGGAAGCTGTCGGGGCCGAGCTGCGCGACGGCGGCTCCACCGACGGGCTGGTCCCTGGACGGATGCGGATCGGCCTTGAGCCAAGGCGAATCCTTCTCGCCGAACTGCCACAGCCCGTATTGCGCGGTGACCTTCCAGCGGCCGAGCGTGCCGCTGTCGTCGCTGCCGTCTGCCGGCTTGGCGCTTCCCCAGGTCGGGCGCTCGAAGGCGATCTTCGCCCAGTGGCGCGCGATCGGCGCCATCAGCGCGTATTTGTCGCCGAACGCCGCGACCGTCGCCGCATCGACGACCTTGGTGCCGAGCGGATAATTGACGTAGCCGGTGTCGTCGAACCCGAACGGCGCAAAGCCGATGCCGCCGCGCCCCAGCACGCTCCACAGAAAGCGCGCATAATCGGCGGCGTTGCCGGTCTCCGGCACCATCAGCGCATTGTCCGGCCGGTCGTAGAGCCTGAGATAGGCGGCGTAGGCCTTGGGGTCGCGATTGTAGATGTCGGGTGCGACCAGGTCGAGGTGCGGGGCCGCCGCCTTCCATACGTCGATCACCGGCCAGTTGGGCCCGCCGCTCGCGCCGCCGTCCTCGCCCGGCGTCGCGAACGGGTTGCCGACCGCGGCGTTGGTATACATCGGCAGGTCGAGCACGGCGCGCCCCGCGGCGGCGATTTCGTCGACGTAGCGGCCGACGTACCAGCTGTTGAAGGCGGCGTCGGCGAGCTTGCCGAACGCGCTCGCCCAGTCGCCCCGCTTGCCGGTCTTGCGGGCGAGATCGGCCGGGATCGGCTGGCGGAACAGCGCCTGCGCGACGGGCGACAGATCACGGCCCTGGCCGTAGACGCCGGTCTCGTTCTCCACCTGCACCATGATGACGCGGTGGTCCGGATCGTTGGCCTTGAGGTGGCGCATCAGCGCGACGAACGCGCGCTTGTCCGCCTCCAGCGTCGTGCGCGCGTGCGGGGTGAGGGCGTAATGGGCGCTGCCGTCGGCCTTGCGCATTCGCGGGAAGCGCTTGCCGTCGGTCTTCACCCATTGCGGGACGTAGCCGGCGCTGGTGTTCTTCCAGGTGCCGAACCACAGCAGCACCAGCCTCGTGTCGTGCACGCTCGCGCCGGCGAGCAGCGCGTCGACCCAGGCAAAGTCGAAGCGGCCCTCGACCGGCTCGACCTGTTCCCAGGCGACGGGGATCTCGAGCGTGTTGGCGTGGATGCGCTCCACCATCGGCCAGACCTGGGGCAGCACGGCGGGGTAGTTGCTGCTGTTGTTCGCCTGGATGCCGAGCATCAGAAACGGCGCGCCGTCGACCATCAGCGCATGCCGGCCGTCGCGCGCGACGATGCGGGGGAGGGGCGATTGTGCGAGACCGACGGAGGGGAGAAGGCTTGCCGATGCAAGAAGCGCCAACCCGCGCCGCCAATGTCGTGCCATCGTCCTGCCCCTGTCTTGCGCCGGCCCTTGCCCGGGCCGATCCGTTGATCGCGCTACCATCATGCGGCGGCGGGGCGGATTAAGCAAAACAAATGTCGTTAAACTGCCGGGTGTGGGGGGGTGGGTGATGGGTATTCCGCCGTACCAAGCGCCTACCCCGGCGGAGGCCGGGGCCGAGGTGTACGCGGTGCGTTGTGAACGACTCCCTCCGCCGCAACCGTAAAGGTAACTGGACCCCGGCCTTCGCCGGGGAAGAAGAGGAATTGAGTCGACCAGGCTCGGTGCCAACCACGTCCGGGGTGACGGAGCAGTTGGACAAGGCGAGCGGACTCGATCCGGCCTTCAGCTGACGAGGGCAGGGAGCTTCAGCGCGGCAGCAACCCGGGCAGCAGCGGCGGCAGTTCGCGGGCGAGAAAGCCGATCGGTCCGCTGCGCTGTGCGAGCGTGCGGCCCGCCTCGCCGTGCAGCCAGACGCCCCAGGCGAGCGCCTGCGCGGGCGGGGCGCCGCGGGCAGCGAGGCCCGCGACCGCGCCTGCCAGCACGTCCCCTGATCCACCGGTGGCAAGGCCGACGCCGCCACCGGGATAATCGAGCGGCTCCGCGTCCGGCGCCGCGACGATCGTGCGCGATCCCTTGAGTGCGACCGCGGCGCCGAAACGTCGCGCCGCCTCCACAGCAAGCGCCTCGCCGCGCTCACTCACCATATGCGCATCGTAGTCCATGAGCGCAGCCATCTCGCCGGGATGCGGCGTCAGGATCAATCGTCCGGCGAGCGGCGCGAGCGCGTCGTCGAGCCGCCCCGCACAGGCGACCGCGGCGCCATCGAGCAGCAGCACGGTCCTGTCGCCGAGCCGCCCGGCGATCCAGCGGACCAGCCGCTCCGCCGCTGCCGGATCGCCCATGCCGGGACCGATCGCGACCGCGTCGACCCGCTCCAGCGTCGCGATCAGCGCCGGGTCGTCGCCCCTCGCGATCTCACCCGCCTCATCCTCGGGCAAGCCGATCACCCCGACCTCCGGCATGGCGATCCCGAGCGGCAGCGCCGCGGCGGCGATCGTCGCAATCCGCACCTTGCCGGCGCCGCTGCGCAGCGCCGCCTCGGCGGTGAGGGCGATCGCACCCGGCACGCGCCGCGCGCCGCCGACGACGAGCACCTGGCCGCGGCTGTTCTTGCTGGTCTCGCCCGCCGGCATCGGCAGCGGGTGGGCGGACCGCCAGGCGGCGTCGAGCGGGGTCATCCGCGCGCTCCGACGATGGGGTCGTCCGCGGTGGTGACCGCGACCGGGCTCTCGTCGACCGGCGCGGTCGCATTGAAGCGGACGAGCGACAGGCCGCCGTCCTTGCCGGCCTGCGGGTCGTAGCGATATTCGGTAACCGAACAGTTCGCGACGTTGCCCGCGCGGTCGATCGCGAGCACCTCCTCCTCGGTCAGGTTCTCGATCACGTAGCGCAGGCACAGCACCACCACCTGATGCGCGACGATCATCACCCGGCGCCCGCGATAGTGGAAGGCGATGCCGTCGAGCACCGCGCGCAGGCGAAAGATGACGTCGCACCAACTCTCGCCGCCGGGCGGACGATGGTAGAATTTGCCGAGCAGCCGCCTGAGCGCCGCCTGCTCGGGCTGCAGCGCGGCGATGCCGCTGGTCGTCAGCCCGTCGATGATGCCGAACTCCTTCTCGCGCAGCCGTTCGTCGAGGCAGATCGGCTCGTCAGGATCGCAGCCGCCGGCGTCGCGGAACAGCCGCGCGGTGTCGCGTGCGCGGATGTACGGCGAGGAGAGCAGCACATCGGGCCGTCCGTGCGCCGCGCCGCGCGCGAACCAGCGTCCGAGCGCGCGCGCCTGTTCCTCGCCAAGTGGCGACAGCGGGATGTCGACGTCCCGCGCGTTCAGTGCGATCCGCTCCGCCCCCTCGGCCATCGCGGCGGCGCGGGCGACGTTGCCGGCGCTTTCTCCATGGCGGACGATCCAGAGCGTGTCGGGCCAGCGTTGCGTCATGCGGCGGTGAACGGTGCGGGGCAGGGGGCGTTCCCGCGCGCCGCGATCGGGCCTATCGTCGCCGATATGACGCTCTCCACCACGACACTCGAATCGCCGGTCGGTACGCTGACGCTGGTGGCGAGCGATGCGGGGTTGGTCGCGGTGCTGTGGCCGGACGACGATCCCTCGCGCGTGCCGCTGGGGCCGCTGGTCGATGACGCCGATCACCCGATCCTGCGGGAGGCCTCGGCGCAACTCGCCGCTTACTTTGGGGGGCATCAGCGCGCGTTCGACCTGCCGCTCGACTGGCGCGGCACCGCATTCCAGAAGGCGGTGTGGGCGGCGCTGCTGACCATCCCGTACGGTGAGACGCGTAGCTACGGCGCGATCGCACGGGCGATCGGGCGCCCGAGCGCGAGCAGGGCGGTCGGGGCTGCGAACGGCCGCAATCCGCTGTCGATCGTCGCGCCCTGCCACCGCGTCGTGGGAACGAGCGGGCAGTTGACCGGCTTCGCGGGCGGGCTCGAGGCGAAGGCGTCGCTGCTCGCGCTCGAACGCCGCGCGGGGGAACTGCCGCTGTAGGCGGCTGCGCGGCGCTTCTCCCGTTATTCCTTGGCGTCGGGCGCTCGCGTCGTCGCCAGGGTCGAAGCGGAACCCCCGGATTAACTCCGGGGTGACGGTGGCGAGTCGGGGCATGACATCGGTCGATCTCGGCGACGCCGACGCGCGGAAATCGATGTGCAACTTTCGGCACACTTTGCGTCCTCGCCGACTCCAAGTGTACCGGGCTCGTCCGGTGTCATCGCCATAAGTTACTGTATTTAGACCGTAAAAACATTCTTCGAAGCATCTTGTCCAGTTTTGCCTGATCGCGGCATGATCCGGCGACGCACACGGCCGCCAAGAGCCGGATCCGCGTCGCCGCAGAGGATGAAAGGCCGCCATGACCATCAGCATCGCCCCGTCACCGCCCACTCCGCCCGCCGCAAAGCCGTGGTACGCGCAGCTCTACGTCCAGGTCTTGATCGCGATCGTCGCCGGCGTGCTGCTCGGCCATTTCGCGCCGACGACGGGCGAAGCGTTGAAGCCGATCGGCGATGCCTTCATCAAGTTGGTGAAGATGGTGATCGCGCCGGTGATCTTCCTCACCATCGTCACCGGTATCGCGGGGATGCGCGATCTCGGCGCGGTCGGGCGCGTCGCGGGAAAAGCGTTCGTCTACTTCCTGTTCTTCTCGACGCTGGCGCTGATCGTCGGCCTCATCGTCGCCAATGTCGTGCGGCCCGGCGCGGGGCTCAACATCGATCCGGCCGGGCTCGATACGAGCAAGGTCGCCGAATTCGCCGCCAAGGCGCACGACACGACGATTACCGGCTTTCTCACCGGCATCATCCCCGACACCTTCCTGTCGTCGCTGACCGAAGGCAACATCCTCCAGACGCTGTTCGTCTCGATCCTGTTCGGCATCGCGCTCGCGCTGGTCGGCGACCGCGGCGCGCGGGTGCTGTCGGTGCTGGAGGACGTGTCGCTCGCCTTCTTCAAGCTGGTCAGCATCGTCATGAAGGCCGCGCCGATCGGCGCGTTCGGCGCGATGGCCTTCACCATCGGCAAATATGGCGTCGGCACGCTCGCCAACCTCGCGATGCTGGTCGGCACCTTCTATCTCACCTCGCTGCTGTTCGTGCTGGTCGTGCTGGGGACGGTGGCGTGGCTGTGCGGCTTTTCGATCCTGCGGCTGATCGCCTACCTCAAGGCGGAGCTGCTGCTGGTGCTCGGCACGTCGTCGTCGGAAAGCGCGCTGCCCGCGCTGATCGAGAAGATGGAGCGCGCCGGCTGCCCCAAGTCGATCGTCGGGCTGGTGGTGCCGACCGGCTATTCGTTCAACCTCGACGGCACCAACATCTACATGACGCTGGCCGCGCTGTTCATCGCGCAGGCGTGCAACGTCGACCTGACGCTCGGCCAGCAATTGCTGCTGCTGGGCGTGGCGATGCTGTCGTCGAAGGGCGCGGCGGGGGTTACGGGTGCGGGCTTCATCACGCTCGCGGCGACGCTGTCGATCGTGCCCTCGGTCCCGGTGGCGGGAATGGCGCTGATCCTCGGCGTCGACCGGTTCATGAGCGAATGCCGCAGCCTCACCAACTTCATCGGCAACGCGGTCGCGACAGTGGTCGTGTCGCGCTGGGAGGGTGCGCTCGACCAGGGGCAGCTGGATGCGGCACTGCGCGGCCAAGCGCTGCGCGTCGACCAGCTGCCCGCCGACGCCGTCCCTGCGGAATAACTGCGCTCGCCGCACTCACCCTCACCCTTCCGCGGCTGCGCCGCTCCCTCCCTCTCCCACAGGGAGAGGGAGAAGGCGCCCAAGGCGGCGAGAGGTGGGGGCCTACGCGACGCCCTCGAAGGATCGTTCCCCATGCCCCATCGCCCCAGCGCGGTCTTCGGCGCCACAGCCCTGCTCACCCTCGCCACCGGCGCCGCCGCGCAGACCAGCGTCGCGCCGACCGAAGCGGACCAGACCCGCAACCGCGCGACTCCCACCGTCACCTCCTACCCCGCGGCGGCGGTCGGCGACGGCGCCACCACCAACGGCTTCAACCTGTCGCGCTGGGCGGAGGATTGGCGGGCGATGCGCGACCCCAAGAAGCGCGACGATCCGCTCGACCGCCTGAAGTTCCTGCCGCTCGATGCGGACGGCGATGTCTACCTGACGCTGTCGGGCGAGTTCCGGCTGCGCGTCAACCATACCACCAACCCCAATCTGCGTGATGCGCGCGCCCAGCGGCAGGACATCAACCGCATCGTCGCGGGCGCCGACCTCCACGTCGGGCCGCACCTGCGCGCCTTCGCCGAAATCGCGCACGGCGGCATCTCCGGCGTCGAGCTCGGCGCTCCGGCGGCGACGTTGCGCAACGACCTCGTCCTCCAGCAGGCCTTCGTCGAGGGCAATGCCGAGGTCGCGGGCGTCGCGATCGGCGCCCGCTACGGCCGGCAGGAGTTCACCGACGGGCCCAACCTGCTCGTCTCGCAGCGCGACAACAACACGATCCGCTATACGCTCAACGGCTGGCGCGCCTGGGCGCGGGGCGCGCGGGTGCGCGCCGACCTGTTCGACCTCAAGCCGACGCAATATGGCGACCTCGGCACCGACGACGACGTGGTCGATCCGGAACGGCGCTTTTCCGGCGTGACGCTGGGCTTCGCGGCGCCGGCGAATTGGTTCGGCGGGTCGAAATTGTACGTCGACCCCTTCTTCTGGCGGCGGCGTAACCGGGTCGGTGCGTGGGGCGGGCGGATCGGTCCGGCGACGCGCTATTATCTCGGAACCCACGTCTGGGGCGATGCAGGGCGGGTGACGATCGACTGGACGGTCAACCATCAATACGGACGCTATATCGACCAGGATATCGATGCCTGGCAGGTCCTGCTGGCGCAGACCTATCGCATCGGCGCGAGCAAGACCGCGCCGCGCGTCGGCGTCCACTTCGATTATGCGAGCGGCGGCGGCGGCTATGGCGACGGCAAGCTGCGCGACGCCTATGCGCCGTTCGGCAACAACATCTATTACAGCTATGCGCTGTTCCTGACCCCGTCGAACCTGATCGCGCTCGCTCCGAACGTCACCGTCTCACCGACCAAGCGGTTGCGGGTCACCGCCGAATATCAGCTGACCTGGCGCGACAGCGTGACGGATGCAGTCTATCGCGCCAACGGCCAGCCGTTCGCCGGAACGCAGCGGGTCGCCGACGCCAAGATCGGCGACGTCGCGCGACTCCAGGCGGTGTGGGCGATCAGCCCGCGGCTGTCGGTCACGGGGCGCTACGAACATCTCGCCGCCGGCCCCTCGCTCACCAAGGCGGGGTTCAAGAGCTCCGACTTCCTCGCCGGTTGGATCAGCTTCCGCTTCTGAAGGACCCGACATGTCTCCCGCCCATCACGCCGCCGCCCGCGCGCTCCTCGCCGATCCGCTGACCAACAAGGGCACCGCCTTCACCGAGGCGGAGCGCGATGCGCTCGGACTTCACGGCCTGCTGCCGCCGCACGTCGGTACGCTGGGCAGCCAGATCGCGCGGCGGCGGCGCGTGCTCGACGGGATGGCGGACGATTTCCACCGCTATGCCTTCCTGCGCGAATTGCAGGATACGAACGAGGTGCTGTTCCATGCGCTGGTGCAGGCCGACCTGCCGCGCATGCTGCCGCTCGTCTACACGCCGACCGTCGGCGCGGGATGCGAGCGGTTCAGCGAGATCTGGCGCAAGCCGCGCGGCCTGTTCCTCAGCTATCCCAATCGCGGGCGCATCGCGGATATCCTTGCCGATCCGGCGCTCGACCGGATCAAGGTGATCGTGGTCAGCGACGGCGAACGCATCCTCGGCCTCGGCGACCAGGGGGCGGGGGGCATGGGGATTCCGATCGGCAAGCTCGCGCTCTACACGGCCTGCGCCGGCATCCATCCTGCCGAGGTGCTGCCGATCCTGCTCGACGTCGGCACCGACAATGCCGCGCTGCGCGACGATCCGCTCTACGTCGGCTGGCGCAATCCGCGGGTGCGGGGGGCGGACTATGCCGCGTTCGTCGAGGATTTCGTCGCGGCGGTGGCGGCGCGCTGGCCCAGGACGTGCTGTTGCAATGGGAGGACTTCGCCGGTCATAACGCGCATGATCTGCTCGGCCGCTATCGGGACCGGCTGCTCAGTTTCAACGACGATATCCAGGGGACCGCGGCGACCGCGGTCGGCACGCTGCTGTCGGCGATTCGGCGGACCGGCGGGCGCCTCACCGATCAACGCATCGTGCTGTTCGGCGCGGGTGCGGCGGGCAGCGGCGTCGCGGAACTGCTGGTGCAGGCGCTCCAAGCGGAGGGCCTCCACGAGGCGGCCGCACGGGCGCGGATCTGGGCGGTGGATCGCGACGGGCTGATCCAATCCGACATGACGACGCTGACGCCGCCGCAGGCGCGGCTGGCGCGCGATCCGGCGGAGGTCGCGGGCTGGGCGAGCAAGGACCTGCTCGGCACCGTCCAGGCGGTGCGGCCCACCGTGCTGATCGGTGCATCGGGGCAGGCGGGCAGCTTCACCGAGGCGGTGGTGCGCGCGATGGCGACGGGCTGCGCGCAGCCGGTGATCTTCCCCTTGTCCAATCCGGTCTCGCGCGCCGAGGCGCATCCGGCGGACCTGATCGCCTGGACCGAGGGGCGGGCGCTGGTCGGCACCGGGAGCCCGTTCGGCGTCGCCGGCGTGACGCAGGTGAACAACGTCTACATCTTTCCCGGGGTCGGACTGGGCGCACTCGCGGCGGGTGCGCATCGCGTCACCGACGGCATGTTCATGACCGCGGCGAGGGCACTGGGCGCGATGGGCGGGGCGGGGGACACGCTGCTGCCGCCGATCTCCGCGCTGCGCGAGGTTGCGCTGCGGATCGCGGTGGCCGTGGCGCGGGCGGCTGTTGCGGACGGCGTGGCGAGCGTGGCGGTGGAGGAGCTGACGGAAGACCGTATCGCCGCGCTGATGTGGGACGCAGCGTATGACTAAATTGATTGCGACTACATGTGGTCACCCTCACCCTTCCGGCGCTGCGGGCACCCATGAAAGTAATACTTTCATGGGCACCCTTCGCGCCTCCCTCCCTCTCCCATCGGGAGAGGGAAAAGACGCCGAAGGCGGCGAAGGCGGCGAAGGCGGCGAAGGGTGAGGGTGACCACGCCTGATCGAAAGCATCTTTAATTCCTCTCCGGCAGAGGAGGGGAACCGCGCCGCGCAGCGGCGGGGTGGACGGGCACGGCAGGCGACGGTCCTGCTTGGCTGCCCCTCCGTCAGCCTTCGGCTGCCACCTCCCCGCGCCGGGGGAGGATTCAGGCGTCCTGTTTGCGTTCCGTTGGCTGCGTGACCGCACCCCGTGGGAGCGCGGCAGCGATCGCCGCTTGCAGCGCCTCCGTGCCATAGGGCTTGGCGAGCAGCACCGCGCCCGTGCCCGTCGGCACCGCCGCGGTGTCGCCGGTCGCGAAGACGATGCCGACGCCCGGCCGCAGCTCGCGCGCCTTGACCGCGAAGTCCGGACCCGACGCGCCGGGCAGGTTCACATCCGTGACGAGCGCGTCGATCGGCACCGTCTGGAGCGCGGTCATCGCGTCTTCCGCGCTGGCGGCGTCGACGACGACATAGCCGCTCGCCTGGAGCAATTCGGCGGTGGTCGCGCGGATGACCTCGTCGTCCTCGACCAGCAGGACGGTCACCTGACCCGCGGCACCGGGCACGGGGCGTAGCGGCGCGGGCGCGCTCGTCATCCGCCGGGCGGCGAGGTCGGCGTTACGCTGGCGCTGGTTGGCGATGACGTGGCGGAATTTCCGGGCGAGCGCCTCGCGCGTGTAGGGCTTGGACAGCAGTTCGACGCCCGCATCCAGCCGCCCGCCGTGGACGATCGAATTTTCGGTGTAGCCGCTGGTGAACAGCACCGCGAGGTCGGGGAGCCGCTCCTTCGCCTTGCGCGCGAGTTCCGGGCTCTTGAGCGTGCCGGGCATGACCACGTCGGTGAACAGCATGTCGATCGGGATGCCGCTTTCGATGACGTTGAGCGCGCTCTGCGCGTCCACCGCCTTCAGCACGCGATAGCCGAGGTCGCCGAGCATCTCGACCACCGTCGCGCGGACCTCATCGTCGTCCTCGACGACCAGAACCGTCTCGGTCCCGCCCTCGATCTGACCGGTGTCCACCGTCACCTCGACGTCCTCGCTCTCCATGCTGCGCGGCAGGTAGAGCTTGATCGTGGTGCCTTCGCCGACCTCGGAATAGATCTTCACGTGGCCGCCCGACTGCTTGACGAAGCCGTAGACCATCGACAGGCCGAGGCCCGACCCTTTCCCCTCCGACTTGGTCGAGAAGAACGGCTCGAACACCTTGGCGACGATGTCCGCCGCCATGCCGCTGCCGGTGTCGCTGACCGCGAGCATGACATACTGGCCCGCCTCGACCTCGTCGTGGGTGCGGGCATAGGCGTCGTCGAGGTGCGCGTTGGCGAGCTCGATGGTCAGCTTGCCCGTGCCGTTCATCGCGTCGCGTGCGTTGATCGCGAGGTTGAGCAACGCATTCTCGATCTGCGCGGGATCGATGAAGCAGTTCCACAGGCCGCCGCCGAAGACCGTCTCCACCTCGATGCCCTCGCCGATCGCGCGACGCAGCATGTCGTCCATGCCCTGGACGAAGCGGGTGACGTTGACGACCTTGGGTTCGAGCGCCTGCCGCCGGCCGAAGGCGAGCAGCTGCGCCGCAAGCTTCGAACCGCGCGACACGCCGGCCATCGCGTTGGCGACGCGGCGCTCGGCGCGGTCGTTCCCGGCGATATCCTTGGCGAGCAGCTGGAGGTTGCCCGAGACGACCTGGAGCAGGTTGTTGAAATCGTGCGCGACGCCGCCGGTCAGCTTGCCGATCGTCTCCATCTTCTGCGCCTGGGCCAGCGCCGCCTCGGCTTGGCGGCGTTCGCCGATCTCGGCGATGACCCGCGCCTCGAGGTTTTCGTTGAGCTGGCGCAGCTGCTCCTCGGCACGCTCGCGGTGACGGACCTGGCGCTGGAGGTGCTCGGCCTGGTCGCGCAGCGACTGTTCGGCGGCGCGCTGTTCGGTGATGTCGGTGTGGACGCCGACCCATTCGACGATGTCGCCGCTCGCATCGGTGATCGGCAGCGCGCGGATCAGGCAGTTGCGCCAGGCGCCGTCGTGGCGCCGCACGCGATGTTCGAAGATGAACACCGACTTCGCCGCCACCGCCGCCTCCCACGCGACGACCGTCGGCGCGGCATCGTCCGGATGGACGGCAGCGGACCAGCCATAGCCCTCATAGGCCTCCGCGGTCTGGCCGGTGAGCGCGGTCCAGCCGGGCTGGGCGCCGGTCATCCGACCGTCGGCGGTGTTGGTCCACAGCACGCCGTGCACCGCGTCCATCGCCGCGCGGAACCGGTCGTTGCTGACCCGGATCGCCGCTTCGCGCTGCGCACGCTCCTCGATGTCGGAGACGAGGACGTGGAAACCCTCGACCGCGCCCGCGGCATCGAACCGGGGCAGGTAGCGGATGTCGCACTGGCGGAAGCCGCCGTCGCGATGCGGCATGCGGCCTTCGGTGACGATCCGCTCGCCGGCGAGCGCACGCTCGACCAGCGGTATCCGCTCGGCATAGACGGTCTCGCCGATCACGTCGCGCAGGTGGCGCCCCGTCACCGCCTCGGGGGCGAGGCCGAACCAGTCTTGGTAGTAGCTGTTGGCGAAGCGATAGATCTGGTCGCGGTCGACGTAGGAGATCAGCACCGGCAGCGCATCGGCGATCGAGCGTAGCTCGCTCGCGCTCGCCGCCACCGCCAGCTCGGCGCCGATCCGCGCGGTATTGTCGATCACCGTGCACATCACGCCGCCGACGCGCCCGTCGTCGAGGTGCACCGGCGTGTAGAACAGGTCCAAGAAGAACTGGCGCGGCGTGCCGTCGAATTCCAGCACCATCGGCTGGTCGCGATACGCCACGACCTCTCCGGTGAAGCCGCGTTCGAGGATGGCACGATTCCAGTCCCAGATCTCGGGCCACATGCCCTCGACCGTGGCGCCCAGCGCCTGCGGATGCTTGGTGCCGGCGATGGCGGTATAGCCATCGTTATAGAGCATGACATGGTCGTCGCCCCACATCAGCACCTTGGGTACGGGCGAATTGACGATGTTGCTCACCGTCGTGCGCAAGGTGGCGGACCAGTCGGCGATCGGGCCGAGCGACGTCGCGCTCCAGTCGGTCGAGCGGATCAGCGCGCCGCAGGCGCCGCCGCCGAACGGCCAGGCGGTGGCGGACTCGGGCTGCTGCGGGCCGGATTCAAGAGGAGGCATGATGCCGCGCATGCGATGTGGATTCGCACGTGTCAAATAGACAGGTTAGCAATTCGGCGATGCGGTATGGACGCGCGGCCCGTTGCGGGACAAAGGCAATGGCATGAGCCAGGACCTGCTGACCGAGACCCAGGGCGCCGTCGGGCGCCTGCGATTGAACCGGCCCAAGGCGCTCAACGCGCTTAACCTCCCGATGTGCGAAGGGATGCTGGACGCGCTGGAGCAGTGGCGGACCGACGCGGGCGTCGCGGCGGTGCTGCTCGACCATGCCGAGGGGCGCGGCTTCTGTGCGGGCGGCGACATCCGCATGATCGGCGAGAGCGGGGCGGGGGACGGCAGCGCGGCGCGCGCCTTCTTCCACACCGAATACCGGCTCAACCACCGCCTGTTCACCTATGCCAAGCCGACGGTCGCGATCATGGACGGGGTGACGATGGGCGGCGGCGTCGGCATCGCGCTGCCGTGCCGCTGGCGCGTCGCGACCGAGAATACCCGATTCGCCATGCCCGAGACCGGGATCGGGCTGTTCCCCGACGTCGGCGGCGGCTGGTACCTGTCGCGCCTGCCCGGGCGGATCGGTTCGTTCCTGGCGTTGACCGGGCATCGGCTCGACGGTGCGGAGGCGCATGCGCTCGGCCTTGCCACCCATTACCTGCCGTCCGCGGCGCTGGAGGAGGCGAAGGCGGCGATCATCGCCGATCCCCAGGGCATCGCCGCGACCCTCGATCGGCTCGCGGTCGCGCCGCCGTCCGCGCGGCTGCTGGAGCATCGCGCGGCGATCGACCGCCTGTTCGCCTCCGACGTGCTGGAGGAGGTGTTCGAGGCGCTCGAGGCGGATGGGGGGGCGTTCGCCGCCGAGCAGCTCGCGGTGCTGCGCGCAAAGTCGCCGCAGGCGATGAAGGTGTCGCTGCGGCTGCTCTACGACGGCGGGCTGATGCAGAGCTTCGCCGACGAGATGGTGCAGGAATATGCCGTCGCCAGCCGCGTCGTGCAGCGCCACGATTTCCAGGAGGGCGTGCGCGCGGTCATCATCGACAAGGATCACGCGCCGCGCTGGCAGCCCGAGCGGCCGGAGGACGTGACCGACCATCTCATCGACCAGATCTTCGCGCCGCTGCCGCCGGCGGATGCGTGGACGCCGGCCTAGGGTGCGATCCAGCAAGGCTGGATCGGGGCGGTGCCGCTTCCCCGTCAGTGGATCAGACTCTAAGGAGCGCATGATGTCCGACTATCAGACCATCCTCGTCGAACGGCGCGAGCGCGTCACGCTGATCACGCTCAACCGGCCCGACGCGCTCAATGCCTTGAACGCGCAGGTACTTGCCGACCTGCTCGCGGCGCTTGCCGCGTTCGACG
>JBKBTU010000219.1:0-4439 GCA_046290715.1 Sphingomonas sp.
GGACCACGCTCGCCGAGCGCGACCTTGGCGGCGTTGACGCGGCCGCGGGCGACGGTGAGCGCGCCGGCGTCGTCCTGAGACAGCGCCGCGCGCACGGCCCGGCGTGCGGCCATCAATTCGCGAACCAGCGTCCGACGCTCGTCGCCAGCCAACCCCGGATTGGCGCGCCGCCACAGCCGTCCGCGCACCACGAGGTAGCGTCCGTCGGGCGTGACGGGTGCCGCCACGCCCGTCGAACCGGTCATCGCGACAGCGCGTCCTTCACCGTGTCCGCCACCTTGGCGAACACGCCCTTTTCGGCTTCCTCCGCCTCGGCCTTGGTGCGGAACGCCGCGCCCTCGGGCTCGGCGGGCGGCGCGTAGACGGAGAAGAGCTTGAGCGGCTGGCTTCCCGTATTGACGATGTTGTGCTCCGATCCCTTGGGCACCACCACCAGGTGATTGGGATGGGCAGTGGTGTTGTGGCCGTCGATCGTCACGCGCGCCTCGCCCGCGACGATGAAGGTCGTCTGATCGGCGGGATGCGTCTCCATGCCGATCTCCTCGCCCGCGGGGATGCTCATCAGCACGATCTGGACCTTGGGGTCGCGATAGACCTCCTTCTGCCAGAACTCGTTCTTGCCCGCGAGGTCCACCATGTCCTTGTTGAAGATCGCCACGTCGTTTCGCTCCATTACCGATGTCGGCGGGTGAACGCGCGTGGCGGCAAACGGATGCGCGGTCAGGCGATGACGCTGCGACCGCGCATCACCACCGCCCGGTGGCCGAGGCTGGCGCGCGGGCTGCGCTGCTTCACCGTGTCGCTCATGATCCAGTCGTTGGTGACGCGATCCGCGGCGATGGTCAGCGCCATGTAGCCGCGTCGCGAGGTGTCGCACCAGCGCAGCTCGCGATTGGCGCGGACGAGCGCGGCGGCGACGGTGGTGGGATCGGTTGCGATCCCGCCCTCGTAGCCGGGGGAGGTGACGCTGTGGCCGGCGAATTCGACCGCGGCGGGCTTGCCGTCCTGAGCGAGGTCGTAGGCCCAGGCATTGTGGCTGTCCCCGGAGATGACGACGGTGTTGCCGCCCAAGGCTTGCGCCGACCGCAGGAAGCGCGCGCGGGCCGCCGGATAGCCGCCCCAATTGTCGTAGTTGAACGGCAGCCCGACGCGGCCGGCGGCGATGCCCGTTTCGACATAGCCGCGGCTGCGAGCGCTCGCTCCACCGAGCCAGCCGGCAGCATCGGCGGGCATCACCGTCTGCCCCATGATCGTGCCGAAGCCGACGACCTGCCACGGCCGGCCGCTGCGCACCGAGGCGGCCATCGCCCGTTCAAGCCAATGTTCCTGCGCGCTGCCCATCATCGTCGCCGCGGGATCCCGCCAGGCGCCGTCGCGGAACGCCTTGAGCGCCGCTGTCGGATCGGCGGCCTTGAACAGCGGCGCGAGGTCGGGCTGGCGGGTGCGGGCGAGCAGCCGCGTCTCGGTCCGGAACAGCGTCGCGAGCGCGCCGATGTCATAGGCGCGCCACGGCTCGTCCGACACCGGCATCCATTCGCGATAGGCCTGGATGGCGGCGGCGCGGCGTGCATTCCAGTCGCCCTCGGTAGCGGGGTCGTGGTTCTGGGCGCCGCCTTCCCAGCTGTCGTTGGCGCTTTCGTGGTCGTCCCATTGCGCGATCATCGGCAGCTTGCCGTGCAGCGCCTGGAGGTCGGGATCCGCGCGATAGCTGGCGTAGCGCAGGCGATAGTCGGCGAGGTGGATCGTCTCTCCCGCCGGTTCGGGGACGCGGCCCGGCACCGCGTCGTTGGCGGGCGGATAATGGCCGGGCGCATATTCGTAGAAATAGTCACCGAGGTGGATCGCGCAGTCGAGGTCGTCGCGCGCCGCGGCATGGCCATAGGCGTTGAACCAGCCATAGCCGATGTTCGAGCAGGAGAAGATCGCGGCGCGCCAGGGTCGCACCCCATCGGCCGGCAGCGTCCGCGTCGACCCGACCGGCGACAGGCTGCCGTCGGGCGCGACGAAGCGATAGGCGTAGCGGCGTCCGGGCTGAAGCCCCTCGACAGTGATCTTGGCGGTATGGTCGCGCCAGGGTCCGGTGGTCTGCGCGCCGCCGGCGACGATGCGGGTGAAATCCGCGGTCTCCGCGACCTCCACGCGCACCGTCGCCGCGCCGCCGCCCGCCGGGACGTAGCGCGTCCAGAGCAGGACCGAATCCGCTCCTGGCTCGCCGCTCGCCACCGCATGGGTGAAGCCGGTCAGTCCCGCCACCCCTTGCGCGGAGCCGAAGCCGGGAAGGGCGAGGGCGCCCAACCCGAGCATGCCGGTGGCGAGAACGGCGCGGCGATCGATCAGCATGCGGGCACCCCTGATGGTTGCCAGCGGTCTAGCGCCGGATTGTGGAGCTTCGGTGACAGGCGCGTCAGAGGCCGATCGCGGCGAAATCCCCTGCATCGTGGCGTTCGCGCAAGAACGTCCCGGGCTCCCCGGTGGCGCGATTGACCACGCGGCCGCGGCGCACCGCATCGCGCTCGCCGACCTGCTGCTGCCAACGCGCGACATTGGGATAGTCGTTGAGGCCGAGGAAGGTGCGCGCGTCGTAGATGCCGGTGAACAGGCCGCCGTACCAGGGCCAGGCCGCCATGTCGGCGATCGTGTAGTCGTCGCCGGCGAGATAGGTGTTGTTCGCCAGATGCGTGTCGAGGACGTGCAACTGGCGCTTCGTCTCCATCGCGTAGCGGTCGATCGCATAGGCGATCTTGAACGGCGCATAGGCGTAGAAATGGCCGAACCCGCCGCCGACGAAAGGCGCCGAGCCCATCTGCCACATCAGCCAGTTCATCGTCCGGGCGCGCGCATGCGGTTCGGTGGGAAGGAAGGCGCCGAACTTCTCGGCGAGGTAGACCAGGATCGATCCGCTTTCGAACAGCGCGATGTCCGGGTCTGTCGAGCGGTCGACGAGCGCCGGGATCTTGGAGTTGGGGTTGACCGCGACGAAGCCGCTGCCGAACTGATCGCCCTTGCCGATCTCGACGATCCACGCGTCGTATTCGGCGCCAGCGTGGCCCGCGGCGAGCAGCTCCTCGAGCAGGATCGTCACCTTCTGCCCGTTGGGCGTGCCGAGCGAATAGAGCTGGAGCGGGTGCTTGCCGACCGGTAGCGCGCGGTCGTGCGTGGCGCCCGACACGGGGCGGTTGATGCTGGCGAACTGGCCGCCGTTGCCGGGCTCCCAGGTCCAGACCTCGGGTGGGACATAGCTGGCGGGCTGGTTGGGCGGGCTGTCGTTCTCGGCCATGATCGTCTCCGGCGATGGGGCCGCGCGATATC
Organism: Sphingomonas sp.; assembly: GCA_046290715.1. Taxonomy (GTDB): domain Bacteria; phylum Pseudomonadota; class Alphaproteobacteria; order Sphingomonadales; family Sphingomonadaceae; genus Sphingomonas. The sequence goes on from JBKBTU010000219.1 coordinate 3,310, forward strand.
GGTGCGTTGCGCCGCGTCTGCAATCGCCCTTCGCGCTGCGATCAGCGGCGCACGTAGAACAGGTGCGTGCCGACCCGCGCGACCTTGGTCAGCGTGTCCCGCCAATAGGGGACCATCCAGTCGGTGTGGTAATGCGTCGCGCGGCCGACATCGGCGAACACATAGCCGGCGAGTGCCCGCCGCGCCGCGCGCCGCGCGCCGCCCCAGCCCAGATGCACGGTGCGCCGCTCTCGCGAACCGTCGCAGGTGAAGGAGAATTGGCAGCCCGTGTTGCGTGTCGAGCCCTGATAGACGACGCCGCAGATCGTCTTGGGAAAGCCCGGCGCGCGCACGCGGTTGAGCACGACCTGGATGACCGCGCGCTGTCCGCGCAGGTCGTCGCCAGCCTCGTAGAGCGCGGCGGTCGCGAGGCATTCGGTCGCCTGCTCGCGCTCGGCGGGACCGCCGCGGAAGCGATAGCGGGCGGCGGGCAGGCGGCGGTCGTCGTCGATCGGCACGGCCGCGTTCGAGGCGCGCGCCTCCGCCATCGTCAGCGGCCGGACGGTGTCGGGCTCGGGCGGGCGGGGCCAGGGGCCGATCGTACCGACGACGACCGCCGCCAGCGTCGCGACGCCGAGCAGCAACAGCCAGCGCTCCGCCGACCGGTCATGCGCACGCCGGCGCGACGCGCGCGATCGGGACGATCGAACCGGAACTGCCTTGCCACGCTGCGCCACGGCGCCGCGTTTAGCGGATGTCGCCGCTCACATCATCCCCGCGCGTGGCGGGACGGTGTTCCCGAGCCCTTATTTCACGAAGGGGTCGATCGGCCGGATCTTGCCGTCGGCATCGAAGTGCAATTCGGTCACCTTGACCGAGCGCAGATGATTGCGGTTCGACAGCTGCGTGTCGTGATAGAACAGCCACCATTTGCCCCGATACGCCACGATCGAATGGTGCGTCGTCCATCCCTGCACCGGCGACAGGATGTGGCCGACGTAGCGGAACGGCCCGTACGGCGACGCCCCGATCGCATAGGCGAGGAAGTGCGTGTCCCCCGTCGAATAGGTGAAATAGTAGCGGCCGCCGCGCTTGAAGAGCCACGAGGCCTCGAAGAACCGGCGGTCGTGATCGCCCGCCAGGATTGGCTT
>JBKBTU010000220.1:0-4435 GCA_046290715.1 Sphingomonas sp.
ACCGACGACGACAAGTATGTGGCCGCGGCGCTGCGCTACGACCTGGAAAACACCAAGCTGGTGCTGGCGCAGACCGCCAATCCCAGGGCGCCGCTCGACGAGACGCCGCTCGCCAAGCCGCTCGACGCACTGCTCGCCGCCAAGAGCACGCCGGCGGCCGACCGCGGCAAGTATCTCTTCCGCCGCGGCCAGCTGGCCTACAACAGCAACCAGTTCCCGGTCGCGACGCAGTATTTCACTCAGGCGAAGCAGGCCGGCTATTCGTCCCCCGACTTCGACCTGCAGCTCGCCAAGGTGAAGGTGCAGGCCGGCGACACCGCGGGCGGCCTCGCCGACCTCGATCGCTACATCGCCGCGCAGAAGGCGGCCGGCCAGACCGTGCCCGAGGCCTATTATCGCTTCGGCATCGCGACCGCGAACAACAAGAAGATGGCGCCCGAGACGCTCGCCTGGATGCAGAAGTACGTCACCGCCTATCCGAACGCCAAGGTGTGGCGCGACGTCATCCTGCAATATGCCTTCGCGCAGAACAGCCTAGCCGCGCCGGACAAGGCGCAGAACGTCGACCTGTACCGTCTGATGCGCGCCGCCGGTGCGATGCCGGACCAGGCGATGTACGAGGACTATGCCAAGAGCGTGTACGACCGCGGCAATCCGTACGAAGCGGCGGCGGTGCTGAAGGAAGGCATGGCGTCGGGCCGGATCCCGGCGAGCAGCGCCTTTTCCAAGGAACTGCTGACCGCGGCCAATGGCAAGATCAAGATCGAGCCGTCGCTCGCCGGCAGCGAGAAGCAGGCGCTCGCCGCCAAGGACGGCCGGATCGCGGCATCTACGGCGGACGCCTATCTCGGCCAGAACAACTACGCCAAGGCCGCCGAGCTGTATCGCGCGGCACTGAGCAAGGGCGGCGTCGACGCCAACGAGGTCAACACCCGCCTCGGCATCGCGCTCGCCCGCTCGGGCGACAAGGCCGGTGCGCAGGCGGCGTTCGGTACCGTGCAGGGCAATCCGCGCGCCGGGATCGCCGCGCTGTGGAACACGTGGACGCAGGTCGGCTCGACCCCGGCACCCGCCGCCTGAGTCGATGTCGCACTGACGAGGGAAGGGGCGGTCCGGCGACGGGCCGCCCTTTCTCGTTCAGTCAACGATGACGGGGATGCCCGAAGTCGCCTTGGCGGTGCGGATCGTCAGCGACGTCTTGACGCTCGCGACGTTGGGCGCCGGCGTCAGATGCGTGGTCAGGATTTCCTGAAAGCTCTTGAGGTCGCTGGCGACAATCTTGAGGATGAAGTCGATCTCGCCGTTGAGCATATGGCATTCGCGCACTTCGGGAATGTCGGCGACGTGCGCCTCGAACGCGGCGAGGTCGTGTTCGGCCTGGCTGCGCAGCGAGACCATCGCGAACACGGTGATCGGAAAGCCCAGGCTGGCCGGATCGAGATCGGCATGGTAGCCGCGGATCACCCCGGCCTCCTCGAGCGCCCGGACGCGGCGCAGGCAGGGCGGCGCGGTCAGTCCGACGCGTTCGGCGAGTTCCACGTTGGTCATGCGCCCGTCCTGCTGCAAATGCGCCAGGATCTGACGATCGATGCGATCGAAGGACATTGCGTATCACTCTCCAGAAACAGGCCTGATTCAAACGGCGGCTTCCCCTAAGCATAAGAATATTGCGGCGCAACGCAATTGTCCCACAATGCGACGTGCCGAAGGGGAAGGCGAAATCCCCTGTTCCCCCGACGACTCTGCCCGGTTAAGGCAAGGCCACGCGCTCTGTGGGGCAGGGCGCCTTGCGGGAGTTGACGTGCGCTTCGACGACAGCCTCAAGACGGTGCTTTCGGCCGATATGGACAGCGGCGTCGGCGCCCGATCGGCGTGGCGCCAGCTCGTCGATCTGATGGGGCGGGGCCGGATCCCCAGCGACGAGCCCGCGCTCGCGCGGCTGCGGATGCTGCGCCAGGCGGTGCCGGTCGAGGTGCGGGCGGCCAGCGGTCGCGCGCTGGCCTTTGCCGAGCCGCCTGCCGCGCTGGTCGGAATCTTCGCCGAAGACGAACTTGCGGTGGCGGCACCCGTGCTCCGCACCGCGCAGCTGACCGGCGAGGAGTGGGTCGGGATGCTCGCCCGGCTGCGCCCGGAAGGTCGCGCCTTGCTTCGTCACCGCCGTGACCTTCCGGCCGAAGCCGTGCAGGGCCTCGCGCAATTCGGCCCGGTCGATTTCATCCTTCCCTACGATGCCCAGCCCGCCGCGAACGACGATGTCGCGCCCGACGAGGTCGCGGCGCCGGCGAGCGTGCCGGTCGCTCCGGCTGCCGAACCGGCGCCGATGGCGACCCTCGTCGCGGTTGCACCGGCCGCTTCGGCCGCTCCCGTGGCGGCGCAGGATCCTCCCGAACTGAGCCCCGTTCCCGAGGGCGGTTTTCAGATCGCGGACGTCGTCGCGCGCATCGATGCCTTCCAGCGCCAGCGACCCAGCGCTGGCGCGGCGAGCGGCGAGCGTCCGGTCGTGCGGGAGGCGGTCACCGCATTCCGCTTCGACACCGATGCGCAGGGCATGATCTGCGCCGTCGATGGCGTGTCGCGGGGCGCATTGGTCGGCGCGTCGCTGGCCTCCGGCGCGATGCAGGGGGTGGTGCGGATCGATGCCGTCATCAACGGCGCCTTCCGCCAGCGCCAGCGCTTCGCCGACGCGCGGCTCGACATCGACGGCACTTCGGATGCCGCGGGCGCCTGGCGCGTCACGGGGACGCCGCAGTTCGACGCGGCGAGCGGACGCTTCGTGGGCTATGCCGCCGTCGCGCGCCGGCCGCGCGTCGACGAGGACGCCGCCCGGGCACCGCGCAAGGCCGCCTCGGATTCGCTGCGACAGCTGGTGCACGAGCTGCGCACACCGACCAACGCGATCGCCGGCTTTGCCGAGCTGATCGAGGCGCAGCTGCTGGGGCCGGTATCGCCCGTCTATCGCGACCATGCGCTGACGATCCGCGACCAGGCAGCGCGCCTGCTGGGGGCGATCGAGGATCTCGACACGGCGGCGCGCATCGAGGGAAGGGCGCTCGAATTGCGTCCCGCACCGGTGCCGCTGCAGCCGCTGCTCGAACGGATCGCCGCCGATCTCCAGCCGCTCGCGACGCTGCGCGGCACGGCGTTCGACATCCATCCGATGGACGATCATGCCGCCTATGCGGACGATCGCGCGATGGAGCGGCTGTTGTCGCGACTGCTCTCCGCGCTGACCGCCGCGGCGGTGACGGGCGAGCGGATCGACATCGCCGAGGCGCCGGCGCCGGCGGGACAGGTGGCGCTCTGCTTCGCGCGGCCCCATGCGCTGGGCGTCGGCGGCGAGGCCGAGTTGCTCAGCATCGATGGCGACCACGGCGGCGACGGCAGCGATGCCGCGCCGCTGCTCGGCACCGGCTTCGCGCTGCGTCTCGCGCGCAATCTCGCCGTCGAATTGGGCGGCGAGCTGCTCTTCGGCGAGCATCTCTTGACACTGCGGCTGCCCGCCGCGGTACAAGGCGGAATGGAGCGGGCGACCCACTGATCGTGCAGCGCGGCGTCGTCACGCCCTACCGGGTGCCCGCCCCGACGCGCGATGCGATCGTCCGCTGGCCCGCCGCGTTCGGCCGGCGCTTCCTCGTCTTCGTCGATGTCGAGGAAGAGTTCGACTGGAACGCGCCCCTCGATCCGCGCCATCGTGCCGTCACCGCGATGCGGGCGCTGCCGGCCGCGCACGCGCGGTTCGCGGAGCGCGGCATCGGTCTGACCTGCATGGTGGATCACCCCGTAGTCGCCGACGCTGCCGCGGTGGATATCCTGTGCGGCGTGATCGCCGATGGGCGGTCGACGATCGGCGCGCAACTCCACAGCTGGGTGACGCCGCCCTTTGCGCCGCCCCGGCCCGGCGACAGCTTCCCCGGCAACCTGCCGCCGGCGCTGGAGGAGGCGAAGCTCGCGACGCTGACCGAATGCCTCACCCAGGCCTTTGGAACGCAGCCGATCGCCTATCGCGCCGGTCGTTATGGGATCGGCCCTGCCACCGCCGAGTTGCTGGTGCGGCACGGCTATCGCCTCGAATGCTCGATGCGCGCGCGGTACGATTATAGCGACACCGACGGCCCGGACTTTAGCGCGATCGGCAATCGCGCCTTCCACTATCAGGGATTGATCGAGGTGCCGCTGACGACGGTTTTCACCGGCAGTCTGCGGCGTGGCGGGCGCTGGCTGCACCCGCTGCTGGGACGGGCGCCCTATGCCCGTGGCGCCGCAGCGCGCCTGGGCCTGCTCCAACGAATCGCCTTGACCCCGGAGGACATGCCGATCGACGAGGCGCTGTGCGCGGTCCGCACCGCGATCGAAATCGACGACGAACGCCTGCTGAGTTTCTCCTTCCATTCGCCCTCGCTCGTCCCCGGACACACGCCCTACGTGCGCGATCCCG
>JBKBTU010000221.1:0-4313 GCA_046290715.1 Sphingomonas sp.
CGCGGCAGGCTTGAGCTGCGCTTCCATCTGCGCGAGGCTGAGCGTATTGTCCTCGTCCTCGTCATCCGAGGGGCGCGGCGCGCGCGGCTCGCCGGATTCGTCGTCCTCGTCGGCCGAAGCTTCCTCGGGCTCGGGTTCGTCCTTGAAGCTCGCGCCGGCGGTCTTCTCGCTGATCTCGGCGCCGTCGTCGTCCTCGGCACCCTCGACCTGCTCTGCCGACGGCCCCTTGGACAGCATCGCATCGAGATCGAGGATCTCGCGCAGCTGCATCGTGCCTTCGTTGAGCTGGGTGGACCAGTCGATGATCGCGTTGAAGGTGATCGGCGATTCGCACAGGCCGAGGATCATCGTGTCGCGACCCGCCTCGATCCGCTTGGCGATGGCGATCTCGCCCTCGCGGCTCAGCAGTTCGACCGCGCCCATCTCGCGCAGGTACATGCGGACCGGATCGTCGGTGCGATCCACGGTCTCCTTCTTCTTGGTCTCGAGCGCGGGCGCGGCGGTGCCGTCGCCGTCGACCTCGGCGACCTCCGCCTCGTCGTCGGCCTGCGCTTCCTCGCCGTCGCCGTCTTCGCCGGCTTCCTCGTTCTCGACGATGTTGACGCCCATCTCGTTGAGCGCGGACATGATGTCCTCGAGCTGGTCGGAGGACATCTGATCCTGCGGCAGCGCCTCGTTGAGCTGGTCGTACGTGATGTAGCCGCGCTTTTTGGCGCGAGCGATCAGCTTCTTGATATCGGCGTCATTGAGGTCGATCAGCGGCGCGTCGGTCACGTCCGCACCCTCATCGCCACCGCTACCGTTAACCTTCGCCATCAATTGCCCTCGGATCCAAACGCTCGGGCGTCTTCGTTCGACTGCACCAGATTTGCAAGTCGAAGCTCCAACGCCTGTTTCTCTTTCACCAATGCCACCTGCCGTTCGAACGCGTCTTCGGTGAAGTGCGTCTGCATCGCCCGGGTCGCCTGTCCCAGCGCCTGATCGACTTCCGGCCGCGCCACCATGATGGCGATCGCCTCGTCGAGGTCGGCCCGGGCGCGGTCGGGGTCTCCGCCGCTTTGCGTGAACGTATAGGGCATCGTATCGGCTCTCAGCAGATCGCTAGCGACTGAATCGAAACCGCTACGTGCCAATATGGTGCGCAGGCGCGCGCTATCAAGCGCCCGGTCCTCCAGCGCGACGTCGACCACCGCCTCGAACAACCGGCCGAGCGCGCCGTCGATGCTGGTGAGGCTGCCGAGCACCTCCATATGCCGGGCGATCTCGACCGGGTGGCGGATCAGTCCGGCGAGCACCGCCTTGGCGAGGACGCGATCGATGCCGGCGGCGTGAAAGGCCTTGACGTCCTCGGTCGGCGGGGCGGGGGGCTGCCTCCACTGGCCATCGGCGCCGCGCTTGCCTTGGGCGCGGGGCGGGGCGGGCGTGAAGGCGCGGCGCTTGGGTGCGAAATGTTCGTAGAAGCGGTTGCGGAAATCGTTCTCATATTCCTTGCGGACGGATGCATCGGCGATCGTCGCGGCAAGGTCCGCAAGGCGCTGCTTCAGGCCGGCGCGCTGTTCGGGCGTGTCGAGCGGGCCGGCGGCGACCTCGCTCTGCCACAGGCGATCGACCAGCGGCTGCGGCTCGCCGAGTAGCGCCTCCATCGCCCCCGCGCCGCCCGAACGGACGAGATCGTCGGGATCCTGCCCCTGCGGCAGCGTGACGAAGGCGAGGCTGCGGCCGGGTGCCAGCATCGGCAGCGCGCGGCTCGCCGCCCGCAGTGCCGCCTTCTGGCCCGCACCGTCGCCGTCGAAGCAGAGGATCGGCACATCGACCATCCGCCACAATCGTTCGAGCTGCGCCTCGGTCAGCGCGGTGCCGAGCGGCGCGACCGCCTCGTCGATCCCGGCCTGCGCCAGCGCGATCACGTCCATATAGCCCTCGACCACCAGCACGCGGTTCGCCTTACGTGCGGCGGGGGCGGCGCGGTCGAGGTTGTAGAGCGTGCGGCCCTTGTCGAAGAGCGGCGTGTCAGGGGAGTTGAGATATTTGGGTTCGCCGTCACCGATCACGCGGCCGCCGAACGCGATCGTGCGGCCGCGCGCGTCGCGGATCGGGATCATCAGCCGGCCGCGGAAGCGGTCGTAGGGATCTTTCCCGTCCACCTGGATCAGCAGGCCGCATTCGACGAGTGCGGGGTCGCCATAGTCCTTGAGCGCGGTCTTAAGCTTGCCCCGGCTGTCCGGCGCGAAGCCCATGCCGAAGGTGCGTGCGGTGTCCGGCCGGATGCCCCGCTTTGCCAGCACGCCGCGTGCGTCGGCGCCCGGCAGGCCGTTCAGCTGTTCGGTGAACCAGGCGGCGGCATCCGCCATCGCATCGTGCAGCCCCTTGGCGCGCTCCGCCTTGGCGGCGGCGCGCTTGTCCTGCGCCGGCATCTCCATGCCGGCGGCCTGCGCGAGTTCCTTCACCGCGTCGATGAAGGGCAGCCCACGCTGGTCGGTCATCCAGCGGATCGCATCGCCGTGCGCCGAACAGCCGAAGCAATGGTAGAAGCCCTTGTCGTCGTTGACGTAGAAGCTGGGCGTCTTTTCGTTGTGGAACGGGCAGCAGCCGCGCATCTCGCGGCCCGCCTTGGTGAGCTTCGTCGTCTTGCCGATCAGCGCCGACAGCGAGGTGCGGGCGCGGAGCTCGTCGAGGAACTGCGGTGACAGGCTCATGCGCGCGATTCTATCATGCCCGAGGCGACGTGGTTAGGCAATGCAGCCGGAGCCGATCACGCGCGGAAGTTGACGAAGTTGACACTACGTCGCGCCCAAAACCGCTCCCCGTGCGCCGGCCTGCCATCATCCCGGCAGGGGGGATGCAGACGAGGGTGATGGCGGCGAGCATGGTGACCCTATGCCCGATTCGAGTCGTGTAGGACAGGAAGCCATCTTTCCCTGTCATCCCGGCGTACGCCGGGATCCACGGACGCGCGTCGCCGATGTGGCGCGCAGCAGCGGGCGCCTCGTATCCACGGATCCCGGCGCGCGCCGGGATGACGAAGATCGCGCTGTTACGACAGCGCCGCCTTCACCAGACCGCTCGCCTTGCTCATGTCGAGGCTCGCGGCATGGCGCGCCTTCAGTTCGGCCATCACGCGGCCCATGTCCTTCATGCCGGATGCGCCCAATTCCGTCTTGATCGCCTCGATCGCGGCGCGCGTATCGTCCTCGCTCATCTGGGCGGGGAGGAAGCGCTCGATCACCGCCACCTCGGCGCGCTCGGCGTCGGCGAGTTCCTGGCGGCCGCCGGTCTCGTACATCTGGATCGACTCGCGGCGCTGCTTGACCATCTTCTGCAGCACCTCGATCACCACGGCATCGTCGTCCGCAGGCGCAGCCGCGGTGCGCAATTCGATATCGCGGTTCTTGATCGCCGCCTGGATCAGGCCGATCGCGGCGCGAGCTTCCTTGTCGCCGGTCTTCATGGCGGTGACCTGGGCGGCCTTGATGTCGTCGCGAATCATGGGGAATCTCGTGGCTGAACCGGAAAGCCGACGATCCTAGCGGACATCGGGTCCCCCGTGAACCGGTTGACCTTCGGGGGGCGGGGGGCTAGCGGGCGCCACTTAGCGACATCGCTGACGAAACCTGTATGGAGTGCCCGCCAAGCCATGGCCGACGCCAAGCCCATTGCCATGCCCGAAAAGCCGGAAGGCGCGACGGGCGTCCTGGTTCTCGCGAACGGCGAGGTGGCCTGGGGCCGCGGTTTCGGCGCGGAAGGCGCGGCGGTCGGCGAAGTGTGCTTCCACACCGCGATGACCGGCTATCAGGAGATCATGACCGACCCCAGCTTCGCGGGGCAGATCATCACCTTCACCTTCCCGCATATCGGCAACGTCGGCGCCAACCCCGACGATATCGAGGCGGACGCGCCGCATGCGCTCGGCATGATCGTGCGCGAGGACGTGACGCAGCCGTCCAATTTCCGTGCGGTCGAGCGGCTCGACGGCTGGATGAAGCGGCATGCGCGGATCGGCCTCGCCGGGATCGACACGCGGGCGCTGACGCGGCGCATCCGGGCGGGCGGTGCGCCCAACGGGGTGGTCGCGCATGCGGCGAGCGGGGAGTTCGATCTCGACGCGCTGCTGGAGATGGCGCGGGCGTGGCCGGGGCTGGAGGGGATGGACCTCGCCAAGACGGTATCGACCGAGACGCATTACGCCTGGGGCGAGAGCCGCGAGGGCGACGTGTGGCGGCTGGGCTTCGGCTATGGCGGCGAGGGGGCTTCGACAGGCTCAGCCCGAACGGCAGGAGAGGAAGCGGCATCCGCGACCGTTCGCCCTGAGCCTG
>JBKBTU010000222.1:0-2412 GCA_046290715.1 Sphingomonas sp.
GGCCTGGATCAGCTGATGCTCGGCAATCGGCTTGCCGAACTGCTTGCGCTCGCTTGCATAGGCAACGCAGTCGGCGATCAGACGCTCGGCCACGCCGACGCACACCGCACTGATGTGCAGCCGGCCGCGGTCGAGCACGCGCATCGCGATCTTGAAGCCCTCGCCCTCGGCACCGAGCCGGTTGGCGGCGGGGACGGGCACGTCGTCGAAATGGACGTCGGCGACCTTGGCACCCTTCTGCCCCATCTTCTTCTCGGGCTCGCCGATGGTGATGCCGGGCAGATCCTTGGGGACGAGGAACGCCGAGACGCCGCGCGCGCCCTTCTCCTCGCCGGTCCGCGCCATCACGGTGAACAGCTGCGCCTTGTCGGCATTGGTGATGTAGCGCTTGGTGCCGGACAGGCGGTAGACGTCGCCGTCACGCACCGCGCGCGTCTTCACCGACCCCGAATCGCTGCCGACGTCGGGTTCGGTGAGCGCGAAGCTGGTGACGATGTCGCCGCTGGCGATGCGCGGCAGCCACTCGGCCTTCTGTTCGTCCGTGCCGGCCATGACGAGGCCCTGGCTGCCGATCCCGACATTGGTACCGAAGGTCGAGCGGAAGGCGGGCGTCGTCCGGCCCATCTCGATCGCGACGCGGCATTCCTCGACCATGTCGAGGCCGAGGCCGCCGTATTCCTCCGCGATCGACAGGCCGAACAGGCCCATCTCCTTCATCTCCGCGACCACCGCATCGGGGATCGCGTCGGCCGCCTCCACCTCCGCTTCGAGCGGGCGGAGCCGCTCGGCGACGAAGCGGCGCACGGTGTCGATCAGAGCGTCGAACGTGTCGGGATCGAGAGCCATGTCACCTGTCCCTGGCGCCGCCACGCGGCGCGGTTGATTGCCCCGCCTTGCTAGAGCGACAGGCCCGCAGCTGCAAACCCGAAATTCGAAATGGCATGATTGACGATGGGTAACGCCATACTATGATTGCGGAAAAAGACGAGGAGCAAGGATGCAGCGCGCAGGAGATTCCGCCGGCGCCGGCCCGGGCGTCGGATCCGCATCCGGGGTCCGGGTGCCGCCCGCGCGGCGCCTGGGGCAGCGCACGATGGGCGCCTATGCCTTCGGCGCGGTCGCCTATGGCGTGAAGGACGCGGGCTTCGGCACCTTCCTGCTGTTGTTCTACAACCAGGTCGTCGGATTGCCCTCCGCCACCGTCGGGCTGGTCGTGATGCTGGCGCTGCTGATCGACGCCTTCGTCGATCCGGCGGTCGGTTTCCTGTCGGATCGGACGCGGACGCGCTGGGGACGGCGCCATCCCTGGATGTATGGCTCGGCGCTGCCGATCATGGTCGGCTGGGTGATGCTGTGGAACCCGCCGGCGACGCTGTCGGAAGGGGCGACGCTCGGCTGGCTGTTCGTCGCGGCGGTGGGCGTACGCACCGCGGTCAGCTGCTACGAGGTGCCTTCGGTCGCGCTCACCCCCGAATTGTCGTCCGACTATGACGAGCGGACCCGGATCATGGCGTGGCGTTACCTGTTCGGCTGGGCGGGCGGGCTCGCGATGCTGGTCAGCGCCTATCTCTACTTCCTCGCGCCGACGCCGGACCATGCCAACGGCCTGCTCAACCGTGCGGGCTATGCCGGATTCGCGTGGCTCGGCGCGCTGCTGATGGGGGCGGCAATCCTCGTCTCGGCCTGGGGCACGCATCGCGAGATCCCCAACCTGCCCAACCCGCCGATCGCGCGCCAGTCGCTTGCCGCGGGGTTCCGCGAGCTCGCCCAGACGGTGCACAACCGCGCCTTCGCGATCCTGATGCTCGCCGGGCTGTGCGCCTATACGGTGCAGGGAATCAGTTATGCGATGTCGACCTACCTCTACACCTATGTCTGGGGATTCCGCGGCGTCACCTTCGTCTATGCGACGGTGGCGCTGTTCGGCGGCGTGCTGGTCGCGTTCGTTGCGGCGCCGCGCATCGGCCGGCGGGTGAGCAAGCCGCGTGCGGCCGCCACCGCGGTGGTCTGCGGGGCGAGCTGCAACATCCTGCCCTATGCCCTGCGTCTGCTCGGCGTCCTGCCGTCGGTGGGTGAGGCGACACTGCTGCCGGTGCTGCTCACCTTCTTCGTGGTGGCGACGGCATGCAACGTCACCGCCTTCATCCTCGGTGCGTCGATGATGGCGGACGTGGTCGAGGATTCGGAGGCGCGCACCGGCCGCCGGTCGGAGGGGGTGTTCTTTGCGGGATCCTTCTTCGTGCAGAAGTGCACGTCGGGGATCGGCATCTTCCTGGCGGGGGCGATCCTGGCGGTGTCGGGCTTCCCGGAAAAGGCGGTGCCGGGGCAGGTGCCGGTGGCGACGATCGACCGGCTGACGCTGACCTACGGCATCGCCTACCTGACGATCGCGGCGCTCGCCGCCTTCTGCTT
>JBKBTU010000222.1:2512-4293 GCA_046290715.1 Sphingomonas sp.
GTGGCGACGATCGACCGGCTGACGCTGACCTACGGCATCGCCTACCTGACGATCGCGGCGCTCGCCGCCTTCTGCTTCACGCGCTTTCCGTTCGGCCGGGCCGAGCATGAGGCACGCCTTGCAAGGCTTGGGGCAGCCTAACTGCCTGATTCTTGATGGTCCCGGGCGTTCACCTGGGTGAAAGGTCAGCCTCTCGGACGCGGTTCGTCGTCTCGTCGGCGCGCAAACACCGTTCGCCGCTTATGGTTCCCGCGGCCATTGGAGAACGCGAAACACGCGGCTAGCGACATCCTCGACGAACGGGTTTTCGACCGGGGGGTCAGCAAAGTGACGATCAAGGCGTTGGCAGCGCGTTTTGCGCTGGTGGTTTCGTGCGGCCTGATGACGGCCACCCCGGCGATGGCGCAGTTCTGGCAGTGCGCGCCTTATGCCCGCGAGATCTCGGGCATCGATATCCACGGCAACGCCAACACCTGGTGGGGCCAGGCCGCCGGCCGCTACGAGCGCGGCCATGCGCCCAAGGTCGGCGCGGTGCTCGCCTTCCAGTCCACCCGCCGCATGCGCGTCGGCCATGTCGCGATGGTGTCGAAGGTCGTCTCGGACCGCGAAGTGCTGCTCACCCACGCCAACTGGTCGCGCCCCGGCGGGATCGAGCGCGATGTCCGCGCCGTCGACGTCTCGGCGGCGGGCGACTGGAGCGAGGTCAAGGTGTGGTACGGCCCGACCGGCGGCCTCGGCACCTCGAGCTATCCGACCAATGGCTTCATCTATTCGGGCCACGCACCGGCCGCCGAAGCGGCGCCCGCGGTCGACACGACCATCATCGCCACCGCCGCCGCCGTGCCGGTCGTTCCCGTCGCCGGCGAGTAAGCGATCCGGGGCGGCGCTTACGCCGGCTTGAAGGTCATCGCGACGCCGTTCATGCAATAGCGCTTGCCGGTCGGCTTGGGGCCGTCATCGAAGACATGGCCCAGGTGACCGCCGCATTGCCGGCAATGGACCTCGACCCGCTCCATCAGCAGCGAACGGTCGCTGCGCGTCGCGACCGCGCGGGGTAGGGGGGCATAGAAGCTCGGCCAGCCGGTGCCGCTGTCGAACTTGGTCTTGGAGGAGAACAGCGGCAGCGCACAGCCCTTGCAGGCGAAGGTGCCGGCGCGATGCTCGTCGTTGAGCGGGCTGGTGAACGGCCGTTCGGTGCTCTCGTGGCGCAGCACCGCCCAGGCGGCGTCGCCCAGCTTCTTGCGCCAGGCGGCATCGCTCATCCGCACCGGAAAGGTCTCCGCCGCGGCGGCAGGCGCGCCGCGGCACCCCCACAGGGCCGCCCCCGCGATGCCGGCGGCGGCAAGGGACAGGAGCGAGCGGCGATCGGTCGGTTCGGACATGCCATCGATATAGTGAGGCGGGCCGCCCGCTTCCATGCCGCTGATCGAGCTTAATAACCCACGTTGGAACCATGTATCGAGGTCGCGCGCTTCCACCGGCGAGAGGCGAAACACCTTATGTCATTCCAACAGCTCGATCCTCCCTTGCCCGTCCACGTGCTCGACAAGGGCGCAGGCTATGCCTTCGCGGTCATCGATTACGGCCAAGAGCACAATCTGATCTGGGTCACCGCGATCAACGACACCGGCGAGATCTGGTGCGCCCCGAACCCTCGCGTGCGGATGCAGGCGAACTGGACGATGGGGCGCAAGAAGCCGGCGGCGATCGTCGCTCGCGAACAGGGCGATTGCTCAGGCGCGCCCGAGCCGCTCGTGGCGGAAACGGTGAAGCCGAACTGA
>JBKBTU010000223.1:0-4251 GCA_046290715.1 Sphingomonas sp.
GGATTGAACGCTGCGTCACGGACCAGGTGCGCCTCGCCGCGCTTGCCGTGTGTCCGGAGGTCAAGGCGATGCATCTCGACCTCGCCGCCCTCTACAGGGCGCAGCTCGGCTATCTGCTGGCGTCGCGGCAGCTCGACGGGTTGCCGCGCGCCACCCCGAGATGGTCGATCGCGGCCTGATCTCGCTCAATACGGCAGTCGCACTTTCCCCGTTTTGGGGTTATCAATCGTTAGGCATTCCAGGCCTATCGTCGCATCGAAGGAGTATGCGATGTCGATAGGATGCCAGGGCTGCCGTTCCGAGCAGCACGTCTTCGACATCGCGATGGCCTTCCAGCCGATCGTCGACGTCGCCACCGGCAAGCCCTTCGCCTTCGAAGCGCTGGTGCGCGGCGCTGGCGGCGAAGGCGCCGCCGAGGTGCTGCGCGCCGTCACGCCCGAGAACCGCTACGCCTTCGACCAGCGATGCCGGGTGGCGGCGATCGAAGGTGCGGTCGCGGCGGGAATCCTCGATACAGGCGCGCGCCTGTCGATCAACTTCCTGCCGAACGCCGTCTATTCGCCGCTCGCCTGTATCCAGCTGACGCTCAAGACCGCGCGCGCGACCGGTTTTCCGACCGATCGCCTCATCTTCGAGTTCACCGAGAACGAGGAGATAGGCGACACCGCGCATGTGCAGACGATCATCGAAAGCTACGCGATGATGGGCTTCGGCACCGCGATCGACGATTTCGGTGCGGGGTTCGCGGGTCTCAACCTCCTCGCCAAGTTCCAGACCGACTTCATCAAGCTCGACATGGAGTTGATCCGGGGCATCGACGCCAATCTGTCAAAGCGGATGATCGTAGAGGGCGTGATCGGCATCGCGACCAAATTGGGCGTCCGCGTGATCGCCGAAGGGGTCGAGACCGCAGGCGAATACCGGATGCTGGTCGCGCTCGGCGTTCGCTATATCCAAGGCTACCTGCTCGCCCGCCCCGGCTTCAAGTGCCTGCCGCCGGTAGAGATGCCAGCCCACTCGCTGGAACAGGCCGCCTGACCGGATCGGGCGCGACGACCTGCGCTGGTCGCTATCTATGGTTCAACCGTTACGCCGGACTTGATCGGGGGTGACGCGCGAGGCTGGGGCGGATTCCCACGCCAAAATTCGCCATCCTGAAGGTCGATCGGTTCTAGGTCTCGGCAAACGGCACGACCCGCAGGGCTGCTACGAATCGCTCGCACGACGCGCGCAGCTCCCGCGCGCAGGCGGACATCGCGCCCGTGCTCTCGCGGACCTCCGACGACAGCGACACCGCCGATGACATGTGCGAGGAGAGGTCGTGCATCCGCGACTGGATGTCCGCCGCGCGCTGCGAGGCGACGCCCGCGCTGATCTCGATGTCTTCGGCGACGACGCGCTGGGTCTCGACGTCGGCGGCGATCACCTCCGCCGCCCTCGATACTTCTGCGGTCACCTGATCCACCGCGTCGACGTCGGACGAGGCGGCCCCGATCGCGGCACGGATGTCGGCCAGGATATCGATGATGCGGCCGCTGGCGTGGTTCGTCTCGCCGGCGAGCGTCTTCACCTCGCCGGCGACGACGGCGAAGCCTCGCCCCGCGTCGCCGGCGCGTGCCGCCTCGATCGTCGCGTTGAGGGCGAGGAGGTTGGATTTCGACGCGATCGCGCGGATCTCGTCGATGAACCCCTCGATCTTGTCGGTGCCGCCGACCAGCCGCGTCATCGTCGCGATGCTGCGCTGGCCCTTCACCCGGCCGTCGACCGCCAGCACGCGCTGCTGTTCCGCCCCCGCAGCGATCGAGCCGACCGACGCACCGAGCGACGCCAGCGCCGAAGCGACCCGGCTGATCTCAGCGGTCGCCTGGTTGGTGTTGAGGCTGACGTCGCCGACCTGAACGCCGACGTCGCCGGCGAGGATCTCGAGCTTGCACGACATCGCCTCGAGGCCGCCCGCAGCGCGTTCCAGCGCAACGATGATCGCGGTGATACGCTCGTCGAAATCGCTCGCCAGCTGGGTGAGCTCGGCCTCCCGCTCCCGCACATGCCTGGCCTCGATCGCATCCGCCTGCCGCCGGGTGTCCGCCGCCGCAGCCGCCGATGCATGCGCCTGTTCGAGCGCCGCCGCGGCGCGGGCGCGCTCCGTCTCGGCCTCCACCGCCAGCGCCTCGCTGTGGCGCACCGCGGCTTCCTGGCTCCGGAACATGCGCGTCAGGGAGCCCGTCAGCGCAGAGAGCATCGCGCATTGCAGGATCACGGCGACCGCATGGAACAGGACGCGGCCGATATGCCCATCGCCGGTGAAGACCCAGTCGGGCGAGGCCCATTGCAGCACCAGATGGTGCACCGCGATCAGCCCCGATGCGACGGCGAGCGGACGCCAGTCGCACAGCACGGTCAGCGCCGCGAGCGCGACGAAGAAGTACATGTGCGCGTCCATCTGCCAGGCATGGCCGCGCAACGCGAAGACGAGCAGCGCCGGCATGGCGGCGGCGAGCGTCCCGACGACGATCCGCGCTAGCGCGTCGTGGCGGCGTTGCAGAGCCGCGCGTGTCGGCAGGACGAGCACGGCCACGCCGACCGCAAGGACGGCGGCCACCGGCGCGCCGGTGACGAGGCTCGCCACCACGATGGCGGCGAGCGCCGCCCAGTTCATCAGCACCAGCGCGGCGATGCCGTGCCGGCGCAACTCGGCAAGGCTGTTGGTGGATCGCAGCGCCTGGGGCCGCAACGCGGCGAGCGAGAAGCGGGGCGCGCGGGCGAGAGCGTTCGTCGTCATGCCGCGGTCCGCTCGCTTGGGACGGATTCGCCGCACAGCGCATCCGGGACGCCGATCACCAGCGTACCCTGGCGCAGCATCGGCAGCGCCAGATGCCCGGCATCACCCGCCACGATGACGCCGCCGACGCTCGGTGCGGCGGCGACGATCCTGCCATTGTTGGCGAGCGCGAGGTTGATCGTCTCGGGAAGGCTATGGCCGATCGGCAGCAGGAGCAGGTCGCCGCCGTCCCGCGGCCAGGCGGCGAGAACGCCGGTGCCCAATGCGAAACAGGCGAGCTGGACGTACAAACCCCTCACGCTGCGACTTTCTTTTGCGGGAGCGACCCGATTCCGACCCCGTTGCATCGATCCCGGCTACCCCCGATTGGTTAACGCA
Source organism: Sphingomonas sp. (assembly GCA_046290715.1). GTDB lineage: Bacteria > Pseudomonadota > Alphaproteobacteria > Sphingomonadales > Sphingomonadaceae > Sphingomonas. Next base: position 3,158 of record JBKBTU010000223.1, read on the forward strand.
CCCTGTGCATTTCCCTGGGAGGCGCAGCCTCGGTACGGTTTCCGCCCAAGGACAGGCATCGATGCCGGAAAGCGGCCTTGGCGAAGGGATGGCCGCTGGCCTGCCTCGGTGCCCATGCAGTGCTACGTTGATCCATGACAGCGTGATTTCGCGACAGATGGCGCGCCGATCTTGGCCGGCGATCGTTGGAACTCGACACGATGAGGACAGGATCATGAGCGACGATCGCGCGAATGCGGACGAGGGCGCGGACCCCGCCGACGACATCAAGCGGCAGAACCCCGGCGAGACCACGACCGGGGACATCAGCGATGGCGCGGAAGACCGCGCCGGGGCGGGCGAAGGGCCGGACGCCGAGGGCGAGGACAGCATATCCGACGAAGACACGCCAAGCGCGGGCAAGGTGCAGAATGCGGCGCGAGCCGGACGCACGGATTTCGATCCGAACGCGGGGCAGGCGTGATCGAACGCCAGCGCGGCGGTGTTGCATCGTCCCGGGTGTGACGGTCGGAACCACCGCCTGACTCGGCGTTTCGGTGACGCGATGAGGGGAGAAGACGATCATGACCGACGGCGCCGAAGACACCCGTCCCGAGACGACGCTTTCCGGATCGCGGCACGATGAGCGCGGTGCATCGGTATCGGCCCGGGGCGGCAGCAGCGGAGCCGCCGCCGCGGTCACCGGCGACGATCCCGCCGCGGGCGCATGGCCGGACGACATTCCGGCCGATCGCGGCAGCGCCGCCCAGGGCGCCGCGGTCGCACCACCGACATCCCCCGAGCCCGAACAGGCGGCAACGGAAGAAGGCGCCGGCAGCCCGGCCCGCCCCGCTTCCGAGGAACACGAAGCCGCCAAGCTCGGCGACTTCGCCTAGCGGAATTGTCACCGCAGCCACATGGCCACCATCGGTCGCTTCATGACATCGCGATGAAGTTCGCTCCACCACGGACACAAAAAGACACGATCTAGGTTATGGCTTCGGGTCGGCACCGGGCCGTCCCCTCGCATGGGGTTCGTCCGTATGACACAGACCGCCTTTCTTCTTGGCTTCACGATAATGTCGCTCGCCTCGCTCGCGATCTACGCCACCGGT
>JBKBTU010000224.1:0-4245 GCA_046290715.1 Sphingomonas sp.
GCTTGCCGAACTCGATGCGATCGCCGCCGCCGCAGCGGCGGCGCCGGGGGTGGACGTCGCCGTCGCGGTGCCGTTCACGCTGATCGCGCCGGCCGCCGAGCGGGCGCCCGGCCTGGATATCGGCGCCGAGGACGTGCACGAGGCGGACAGCGGCGCACATACCGGCTGCGTCTCTGCGGCGATGGTCGCGGAGGCGGGCGCGCGCTTCACGATCGTCGGCCACAGCGAGCGCCGCGCCGATCAGGGCGAGACCAGCCACGATGCCTGGGCCAAGGCCGCGGCGGCGCGGCGGCGGGGGCTCCACGTCATCTCCTGCTGCGGCGAGACCGAGGCGGAGCGCGACGCCGATCGGGCCGAACGCGTCGTGCAGGCGCAGATCGAGAAGTCGGTGCCGGACAATGCCGACGGCAGCTGGTTCACGCTCGCCTATGAGCCGCGCTGGGCGATCGGCACCGGGCGTACCCCGACGCTGGAACAGATCGCCGCGATCCATGCGATCGCGCGCGCCAAGCTGCGCATGCTGATCGGCGATGCAGCGGACGGCGTGCGCATCCTCTACGGCGGATCGGTGACGGGAGAGAACGCGGCGACGATCCTGTCGTGCGAGAACGTCGACGGCGCGCTGGTCGGCGGCGCCAGCCTGACCGCGGCGAAGTTCGTGCCGATCATCGAAGCGGCGGCGGGCCTCTAGCGCCGGCCGGCCCATCCCCGGTCAGCGTTGCGAAAGGCGGCGTGCGGCATCATCTCCGACATGATGACGGCCCTGACGCCCTCGACACGCGAACGCCTGGGTGCGGCGGCGCTGACTGCGCTGATCGTGGCGGCGCTCGGCTATGCGCTGGTGATGGGCCTCGCCTTCCACGGTGTCCCCGCGGCGCTCCAGACCGGGCTCGCCACGTTCGAGGTCGCGCCCGATCCGCCGCCGCCCGAACGCGTGGTGCCGCCGCCGCGCAAGATCAACCGGCCGAGCGGCAAGGCCTCGCCCCCGAACCTCCGCTCCAAGGCGACCGAAGTGACCGCGCCGGTGCCGGTCATCCAGGTCACCGTGCCGCCGCCGATCGTGGTCGCGCCGCTGCCCAACATCGGCGTCCAGGCGACCTCCGGCGCGTCCGACCGGCCGGGGCCGGGCACGGGCGCGGGCGGCATCGGCAACGGCAATGGTGCAGGCGGTGACGGCGATGGCGACGGCAGCGGCTGGGAGCGCGTGCCGAGGCTGATCAGCGGCCGGATCAAGAGTTCGGACATCCCCGAATCGATCCTCGACACCGGCTTCCGCGGCACGGTCGGCGTCCGTTACCGCGTCGAGGTGAACGGGCGTGTGACCGGCTGCGCCATCGCACGGTCGAGCGGCAACGCGCTGATGGACCAGGCGACCTGCGCTGCGATCGAAAAGCGCTTCCGCTACGATCCCTGGCGCGACGAGGCCGGCCGGCCGGTGCGATCGACGGTGCTGCGCGACCAGCAATGGGACATCGATCCGCCCACCGTCGACCGCTAGCCCTCCGTCAGCGGCGGTAGCGCTGCTTCAGCACCGCATAGCAGGCGCGTAGCGCATAGGCGTCGCCGCCCTTGGGACGTCCCGGCTTGGCGCTCGGCCGCCACGCGAAGACGTCCATATGCGCCCAGGCGGTGTCCTTCGGCACGAAGCGGCGCAGGAACAGCGCGGCGGTGATCGCGCCGGCGAAGCCGCCGTCGGGGGCGTTGACCATGTCGGCGATGTCCGATTTCAGCATCTCGTCGTAGCCGTCCCATAGCGGCAGCCGCCATAGGGGATCGTCGAGCGCTTCGCCCGCGGCGATCAGGTCGCGCGCCAGCGCCTCGTCGTCGGTGAAGAGCGGCGGCAGGTCGGGGCCGAGGGCGACCCGCGCGGCGCCGGTCAGGGTCGCGAAGTCGAGGATCAGCTCGGGCGCGGACTCGCCCGCCTTGGTCAGCGCATCGCCCAGGATGAGCCGTCCCTCGGCATCGGTGTTGGTATTTTCGACGGTAAGGCCGAGCCGGCTCTTCAGCACGTCGCCGGGCCGAAAGGCGTTACCCGCGATCGCATTCTCCACCGCCGGGATCAGCAGGTGCAGCCGCACCGGCAGTTCCGCCGCCATCACCAGACCGGCGAGCGCCAGCGCGTGCGCGGCGCCGCCCATGTCCTTCTTCATCAGCCGCATGCCGGCGGAGGGCTTGATGTCGAGCCCGCCGGTGTCGAACACCACGCCCTTGCCGACGAGCGCGACGCGCGGGTGCGCTGGGTCGCCCCATTCGAGCTCGATCAGCCGGGGGCCGCGCTCCTTGACCGCCGCCTGGCCGACCGCGTGGATCATCGGATAGCCGGCGGCGAGCGCATCCCCGCGCGTCACGGTCAGTGTTGCCTGATGCTGACGCGCGAGCTGTTCGGCCGCGGCCTCCAGCTCCGCCGGCCCGAGATCGCTCGCACCGGTGTTGACGAGATCGCGAACCAGCGCGGTGGCGGCGGCGATGCGCAGCGTCTCCTCGATCCCGGCGACATGCTTGGTTAGCAGGATGCGCGGACCCTGATCGTCGGCCTTGCGATAGCGATCGAAGCGATATTGGCCGAGCACCCAGCCGAGTGCGGCGGCGCCGATGTCGCCGGCGACGCGATAGCTGCCCGCGGGCAGCGCCTCGGCCAGCTTGGCGAGTGCCCACGGGCCGTCGCCGTTCGTCACCGCGATCGCATGCACGTCGTCATCGGCATAGATCGCATGACTGCCGGGCTTGCCCGCGAAGCGCTGCGCGGCGAGCGCCGCCCGCGTCCGCGCCGGCTGCGCGGCGAGCCAGGCGTCATAAGCGTCGGGAGCGATCAGGGCGATCGTCGTCGCGGGCTGGCCGCGGTCGGGCTGGAGCAGGGTCTCGGCCATGTCAGTTCGCCGGGCTGACGATGAACTGTTCGTAGCGCTGGGCGCCGTCCGGTTCGGCGAACGTCCCGATCGACAGTTTCTGCTTGGGATAGGTGACGGTGTAGCGCCGCTGGACGAAGCCGCCGCGCAGCCGCTTCGTACCCGCCAGCTCGAAGCCCGTCGGCGTGCCCAGCGGGGCGAGGCTGTCGCGATAGTCGGCGACGACCTGCGGGGTGAAGTAATAGGAGGCGTTGGGCGTCAGCAGCCGCCGGTCGAGCGTGCCGGTGCGCAGCGCGTCGAACATCGCACGCGCCGCCTTGGTCTTCGCCGCTTCCTCCGCATCGGCGGCGGCGGGCAGCACGACCTTGGCGAGGCCCTGCGCGATCGTCACGAAGGCGTCGCCGAAATCGGCGTTGGTCAGGACGACGATCGCCGCCTTCTGCTCGGGATAGACGATGTTCTCGGACAGGAAGCCGACCGCCTCGCCGCTATGTTCGACATAGGGCTGGCCGGCGCGCTTGCCGAGGCTGACGCCGAGGCCGTAGTTGGTGCTGCTGCCGTCGTTGAGCAGCACGGGCCTTTCCTGCGCCGCCCAGTCGGCGGCGGGGAGCAGGCTGCGGTTGAGCCGCGCCACGTCCCACTTGGCGAGGTCGCCCGCGCTCATCGACAATTCGCCTGCCGCGAACAGCCAGCCGTCGGCGGGCGGCGGCGCAGGCCGCACCGGCCCCAACGCGTTGCGGTGGTAGCCCACGGGGAAGCTGCCGCCGACCGCCTTGTCCTGGTCGTAGGCGGTGATGCCGAGCGGCGCGAAGATGCGGCGCTGGAGGAAGGTCATCAGCGGCTCGCCCGCCGCCTTTTCCGCGATCATGCCGGCGACGACGTAGCCGGTGTTCGAATACTGCCACTGCGTACCGGGCTGGAAGTCGAGCGGCTTCTTCGCCCAGCGGTCGACGATCGCCTGCGGCGTCGTCGGCTTCTCCATCGCGGCGAAGCTGTAATCCTGCGGCCAATAATCCTGGAGGCCGGCGGTGTGGCTGAGCAGCTGGCGGATCGTGATGCGATCGCCGCCGCTGACGCCGGGCAGCCATTTGGCGACGGTGTCGTCCAGCGACAGCTTGCCGTCGTCGGCGAGCAGCAGCAGCGCCGCGGCGGTGAACTGCTTGGAGATCGACGCGATCTGGTACGGCGCGTCGGTGCGCGCGGCCGCGGTGTCGGACTGCTTGCCATAGGCCTTGACCAGCACGATCCGCCCGCCGCGCACGATCGCGACCTGCGCGGACGGCGTGCCGGTGCTGGCGAGCCCATCGGCGACGACCTTGTCGACCGCATTCAGCTCGGCGGGGGTGAGCGCCTGTGCGGCGAGTGGCAAGGGGGCGAGGAGAAGCGCGGCGGCGGAGAG
>JBKBTU010000225.1:0-4189 GCA_046290715.1 Sphingomonas sp.
GCGGTGCTGACCTTCGGCGTGTCGACCTGGTTCCCGCTCAGCCTCGCGGCACTGATCGTCGCGGGCGGCGCCGACATGGTGTCGGTCTACGTCCGCCAGTCGCTCATCCAGCTCCACACGCCCGACGCCATGCGCGGCCGGGTGAGCGCGGTGTCGCAGCTCACCATCTCGGCCTCGAACGAGCTCGGCGAGGCGGAGAGCGGGCTGATGGCCTCGCTGCTCGGCCCGGTCGGCGCGGTCGTCTTCGGCGGTTGCGCGGCGATCGGGATCACGCTCCTCTGGTCGCGTCTGTTTCCGGAGCTCCGCGCCGCGCGGACCTTCGATCCGCCCGATATGTTACAGGTCGAACCCCAACACGGAGAAGCCAAGCCATGAAGGCCAACACCATCCTGGAGACGATCGGCAACACGCCGCACATCCGCATCCAGCGGCTGTTCCCCAACTCCGAAGTGTGGATCAAGTCGGAACGGTCCAACCCGGGCGGGTCGATCAAGGACCGCATCGCGCTCGCCATGATCGAGGCGGCGGAGGCCTCGGGCGACCTCAAGCCCGGCGGCACGATCGTCGAGCCGACCAGCGGCAACACCGGCGTCGGCCTCGCCATGGTCGCGGCGGTCAAGGGCTACAAGCTGATCCTCGTCATGCCCGAATCGATGTCGCTCGAGCGGCGCCGGCTGATGCTCGCGTACGGCGCGACCTTCGACCTCACCCCGCGCGAGAAGGGCATGAAGGGCGCGATCGAACGCGCGCTGGAGATCGTCAACCAGACGCCCGGCGCCTGGATGCCGCAGCAGTTCGAGAATCCGGCCAACATCGACGTCCATGTGAAGACGACGGCGCAGGAAATCCTGAACGACTTCGCCGATTCGCCGATCGACGTCCTCATCACCGGCGTCGGCACCGGCGGCCACATCACCGGCGTCGCCGAGACGCTGAAGAAGACGTGGCCCAACCTCAAGGTCTTCGCGGTCGAACCCGCCGCCTCGCCGGTCATCGCCGGCGGCCAGCCGGGCCCGCACCCGATCCAGGGCATCGGCGCCGGCTTCATCCCGCGCAACCTCCACACCCAGGCGCTCGACGGGGTGATCGAGGTCGACGCCGCGGTCGCCAAGGACATGGCGCGCCGCTCGGCGGCGGAGGAAGGCCTGCTGGTCGGCATCTCGTCGGGCGCGACGCTCGCCGCGATCCTCCAGAAGCTGCCCGACCTGCCGGACGGCGTCCGCGTGCTCGGCTTCAACTACGACACCGGCGAACGCTATCTGTCGGTGCCCGACTTCCTGCCGGAGCAATAAGCCCCTCGTCACCCTTCCCCTTCGGCGCTACGCGCCTTGTCCCTCTTCCGGCGGGAGAGGGAGGCAGCGCCGGAGGCGCGGAAGGGTGAGGGTGACGAATCGGATGACATCGCGGACGCTTTCCGCCGTTCTGGTCGCGACGTCGGCGCTGGCCATCGCCGTCCCCGCCTGGGTCGTCACGCATCCGCCCGCGCTGCCGAAACCGCGGCCGAAGGTGGTGCTGCGCCACCGCATCGTCCCCCCCGCCGAACTGCCCGCGGTCGAACCCGTCGCCTTCGTCGATCTCGCCCCGGACGACGCCAGGGCGTTCAACGCCTCCATCCCCTTCTCTACCCTCCCCAATCCCGCCGCGCGGCCCTTCCGCTTCGCCGGCGGCGCCGAGGATCGCGCGCGCGCCACCGACTGCCTGGCGGCGGGCGTGCTCTACGAGGCGGGCGACGACGGCGAGGGCGAGCGCGCCGTCGCGCAGGTCGTGCTCAACCGCCTGCGCCACCCTGCCTTCCCGAAAACGGTGTGCGGCGTCGTGTTCGAGGGCGAGGAGCGGCGCACCGGCTGCCAGTTCAGCTTTTCCTGCGATCACGCGCTCACCCGCTGGACGCCGAGCGCGGACGCGTGGCGTCGCGCGCGCGAAGTCGCGGCGATGGCGCTCGGCGGATCGGTCTACAAACCGGTCGGCTATGCGACGCATTACCACACCGACTGGGTCGTTCCCTATTGGCAGGCGAGCCTCGACAAGATCGCGGCGGTCCATACGCATCTGTTCTTCCGCTGGACCGGTTGGTGGGGCACCCCGCCCGCCTTCGACCGCAGGCCGTCGGGCAGCGAGCCGGTGATCGCGCAGCTGGCGCCGCTATCGGATGCGCATCGCACCGGCGCGGCGCTCGCCGAGGCGGATGCGGCGCTGCTCGACGCGGCGGCGGCGATGGGACTGGTCGCGGACGACGCGGGAGCGCCGGCGCTCGCCACACTAGCGTCCGACGGCACGCCGTCTGCCGACGGCGGCGACGACGACGGCGACTTCATCGTCACCCTTCCCCGCGGCTTGGCGGCCAGTGCCTATCCCGACCTCGCGCTGCGCACCTGCGGCACCCGCAAGTCGTGCCGGTTCGCCGCCTGGGCGGACCCGGCGAAGACCCCCAAGGCGTTCCCCTTCACGCCCGAACAGATCGCGACGATGACCTTCAGCTATCTGCGCGAAGGTGCGACGGGGATCGAGAAGCCGCTGTGGAATTGCGCGCAGGTGCAGCGGACCGACAAACGACAGTGCATGAAGCAGCAGGTGCTGCTGACCGCGGCACCTGCACCGGCGGCTCCGGCGGTGACGAAGGGACCGGATGACCTGGGCGGGGTACGGCGAAAAGCCGCGCCCCCTTCCCCGGCAGGAGGAGGCACGGCGCAGCCATGACGGAGGGATACTTCAAAGCGCGCGAATCAAAGCCGTATCTATAGACGTGGGTTTCACCCTTGGGTCGGTGTCGTCGCGGGCTATTTATGCCCGCGAATCGCCTTCGCCAGTGCGGCCTTATCCATCTTAGACCGGCCTGCGATGCCGATCTCACGCGCCTCTTTCAGCAGGTCGGCCTTGCTGCGCTCCTCCAGCTTCGTGCTGCGGTGATCGAGCGATCCGTTCGCCTTGGCGTTGGCGATGCGCGCCGCCTTTTCCTTCGACGCACCCTGCTTGCGCAGTTCCTCGTAGAGCGCATCGTCCTTCACCTGCGCGCCGTGATCATTCGCCATCACCGTCACCTCCTCGTCCGGCGCCCGAAACGCGTCGGCGACGAAACGGTTCGTTTTGCGCATGACAAACAGGCGACAAAGCCGGAATGCGCTCCTATATGGCCACCCGCACGATGTGAGCCCCCGCCACCATGCTGACGACCAACCCCTTCGATGATGATAAGCTGCGCGAGGAGTGCGGCGTGTTCGGCGTATCGGGCAGCGACAGTGCCGCCGCGCTCGTCGCACTCGGCCTGCACGCGCTGCAGCACCGCGGCCAGGAGGCCGCCGGCATCAGCAGCTTCGACGGCCATCATTTCCACACCCATCGCGCGATGGGCCATGTCGCCGGCAATTTCGATCGCGACGACGTGATCCGCGCACTGCCGGGCAGCGTCGCGGTCGGCCATGTCCGCTATTCGACCACCGGCGAGACGGCGCTGCGCAACGTCCAGCCGCTCTATGCCGAACTGGCGAGCGGCGGCTTCGCGGTGGCGCACAACGGCAACATTTCGAACGCGATGAAGCTGCGCCGCGAATTGATTCGCCGCGGCTCGATCTTCCAGTCGACCAGCGACACCGAGACGATCATCCATCTCGTCGCGACCAGCAACTATCGCACCCTGCTCGACCGGTTCATCGACGCGCTGAAGCAGATCGAGGGCGCCTACAGCCTCGTCGTGATGACGCCCGAAGGGATGATCGCCTGCCGCGATCCGCTCGGCATCCGCCCGCTGGTGATGGGGCGACTCGATGGCGCGGTGATCTTCGCATCCGAGACGGTGGCGCTCGACGTCTGCGGCGCGACCTTCGAACGGCAGGTCGAGCCCGGCGAACTGGTGATCGTACAGGGTACGGACGTCCGCTCGATCCGCCCGTTCGCGCCGATGGCGCCGCGTCCGTGCATCTTCGAGTGGGTCTATTTCAGCCGCCCCGATTCGATCGCGGGCGACCAGTCGGTCTACACCGTGCGCAAGGCGATCGGCGCACAGCTGGCAATCGAGGAGCCGGTCGAGGCCGATCTCGTCATCCCCGTCCCCGATTCGGGCGTGCCCGCGGCGATCGGCTATGCGCAGCAGTCTGGCATCCCCTTCGAGCTCGGCATCATCCGCTCGCACTATGTCGGCCGCACCTTCATCCAGCCGGGCGACAAGGTCCGCCACCTTGGCGTCAAGCTGAAG
>JBKBTU010000226.1:0-4184 GCA_046290715.1 Sphingomonas sp.
CGGTCAATTACGAAAGCTTCGCGCAGGCGATCCGCCAGCTCGGGCTGTTCCTGTCGGTGATCCAGGTTCCCGAGGTCGAGGAACACTGATCCTGTCCGACGCGGTCGCCCCTTCGGTCCTCTACATCGACGACGACGCCGGTATCCGCCGGCTGGCGGCGCGCGCGCTGGAGCGACGCGGCTATCGCGTGACGCTGGCGGAGGGGGGCGCCGAGGGCGTCGTGCTTGCGGCCTCGCAGGCGTTCGATTTGGTCGCCGTCGACCATTATATGCCGGGGATGGACGGCCTCGAGACGCTGGAGCGGCTGAACGCCCTGCCCTCGCCGCCGCCGGTCGTCTACGTCACCGGTTCCGACGAAGGCCGCATCGCCGTCGCGGCGCTCAAGGCGGGCGCCGCCGATTATGTGGTGAAGACGGTGGGAGAGGATTTCTTCGACCTGCTCGCCGCCAGTTTCGTGCAGGTCCTCGACCGGAGCCGTCTCGCCCGCGAAAAGGCCGCTGCCGAGGAGGATCTGCGCGCCAGCAACGCGCGTCTCGAAGCCTTGCTCGGCGAGGTCAATCACCGCGTCGCCAATTCGCTGCAGCTCGTCTCCGCGATGGTGCGTCTGCAGGCGAGTGCGCTCACCGACCCGACCGCGCGCGCGGCGCTCGACGATACGCAGCGGCGCATCGGCGCGATCGCGCAGGTCCATCGCCGCCTCTATTCGGCGAACGACGTCGAGAGCGTCGACATGCGCGACTATCTCGGCTCGCTGATCGAGGAACTGACCGAAACGCTGACCTGCGACACCGCGCCGCACGCGCTGCGCCTCGCCGCCGAGCCGATCCGGCTGCCGACCGACAAGGCGGTGTCGCTCGGCGTCATCGTCACCGAACTCGTCACCAACGCGTGCAAATATGCCTATCCAACGGGCGCCGGCGGCGAGATTCGCGTGATGCTGGCGGCGGAGGGCGACGACGTCTTCCTGCTCGCGGTCGAGGACGACGGCTGCGGCATGCCTGCCGAAGCCGCGCCGAAGGGTACCGGCCTCGGTACCAAGCTGATCCGCGCGATGGCGCAGAGCCTTCAGACGATCGTCGAATACGAACCGCGCGACCGCGGCGTCCGCGCGACGCTGCGCGCGTCGCTGCAATAAGCGTCAGGCGAGCGCCGCCACCACGCCGCGGCGCGTGCCTTCCAGCGCCAGCCCGAACACCGCATGGCTCGCCAGCCCATAGGCGTGCGTCGACGCCGGCGTGTCGGTGGGCGCCGGCCCCCAGCCGAACGCCGGCACCGCAGCGTCGTCGAGCACCGTCGCGACCGCGATGCCATAGGCGAGACCGAACCCGGCCGTGGTCTGCGGCCAGCGCCGCGCCGCGAGCGCATAGCCGATTCCGAGCGCTGCGCCGGTCGCATAATGAACGAGATTTCCTGCCGTCTCGCGATGCTTCTCGGCAACCGGCGCGTCAGCGACGAGCTGCTTGGCGCTATCGGCGGCCTTGACGGTGGCGGGTTCGGAGTCGCTATCGCCCTGACCGAACGCCGAGCCGGCGACCGACTGAAAGAGGTTCATCGCCAGGCTGGCGGCGAGCCCGCCGGCCAGGCCGGCGGCAAGGGTCTTGGCGAGGGACGGCATCGGCATGTCTCCGGTTAACCGCCATCCAACGCCTCATGCGCCGGAGAAGTCGCAGCGCGCGAGCGTCCGCAACCGTACCGTGCCCCTTCCCTGGCGACCGCCTAGGGCTTGCGGAACTTCAACACGAACTGGTCGGTCCGGCCGCGGATCGCGGGATCGAAGACGTTCTTGCTGTGATCGTCCGCCGGATTGGCGAGCACCTTGCTCGCGCCGACGAATCGAAAGCCCGCCGCCTCGACCTGGCGGCGCACCGCGTCGGGATCGATACGGTGACGGGTCTCGGTCCCCGCGAGGCCGGTGCCAGGCGCGTCGGCATGGTCGATCACCACATAGGTGCCGCCCCGCTTGAGCAGCTTGAACACCGCCGCATCGAAGGCGCGCAGCGCGGGCTCGCCGGCGCCCTTGTTGGGGATGTCGTGGTAGTTCTGCACCGTCCAGAACAGGTCGGCGGGCTGCGGCAGCGTCGGCAGGTTGGTGGCCTGCACCTCCGCGACGACATTGCCGAGGCCGCGCGCCTTCAGCGCCGGCAGCGTCTTCTCGGCATATTTCGCGCCGGCTGCCGGCCAGAGCGCATAGACCTTGCCCTTGGGGCCGACGAGCGTGGTGAAGAGGCGCGTCCAATAGCCCGCGCCGGGCAGGTAATCGACCACCACGTCGCCGGGCTTGACGCCCGAGAAGGCGAGCACCGCCGCCGCCTGGCGCCGCGCATCGTCGCCGGCCTGGTCGGCGCGGGCCGGGTCGGCGAGCGCGGCGGCGATACCGGGTGCCGTGCGCTGCTGCACCGCCTTCTCCTGCGCCACCACGCCCGTCGTCATCGCCGCTGCCGCAACCATCGAAAGGATCAAGCGCATCCATCGTCTCCCAGGCCGTGCATCCACCGGCGGCGGCCCTATATCGGCAGCATGACCGATCTGCGTGATACGATCCAGCGGCAGGTGCATCGGCTGGTCGGATTCGGCGACGGCGCGGTCGACCTGACCCGTCCGCCCGGCGACGACGGCCTGTTCGGTCCCGGCTCGGCGGCATGGACCGTCCATGCGGACTTCACCGCGATGATGGCGGGCGGCGTCGCCGCGTTGCTGCTCCAGATGCTGCATCCGGGCGCGCTGGCGGGCGTGTGGGACCATTCCAACTTCCGCCGCGACATGCTCGGTCGCCTGCGCCGCACCGCGCAATTCATCTCCGGTACGACCTATGGCTCGACCGCGACCGCCGAGGCGCTGATCGCCAAGGTGCGGACGATCCACGACCGCGTCGAAGGCACGCTGCCCGACGGCACGCGCTACTGCGCCAACGATCCCGCCTTGCTCACCTGGGTCCACGTCGCCGAGGTGGCGAGCTTCCTCGCCGCCTACCGCCGCTACCGTGACCCCGCCTTTCCCGATGCCGAGCAGGACCGCTACCTCGGCGAATATGCGTTGGTTGCCGAAAAGCTTGGCGCGCGCGACGTGCCGCGGACGCGCGAGCAGGTCACGGCCTATCTCGCCGCCGTCCGGCCGCAGCTGCGCGCCGACCACCGGACCCGCGAGGTCGCCCGCGCGCTGCTGCGCCAGCAACCCGCGAGCCCAGCCATGGCGCCGGTACAAACCCTGTTGATGGAGGGCGGCATCGATCTCCTTCCCGACTGGGCGGCGAGGATGCACGGCCTCGGTCGCCCGCCGGGCCATCGGCCCGCGGTGCGCGCCGGCATGGCCGGCATCGGGTCGGTATTGCGCTGGGCGCTGACCGACGGCTCGGCGAAACGCGCCGCGACCCAGTCCTAGGGGCCGCCGGACGCGTGCCGCTGGACTATCGCGCCTGCGCCTGACCGACCGGCACCACCGGCAACAGCACCGCGCTGGGCGTCGCGCCGCCGCGCCGCAGCGTCACCGTCGCCTTGCGATAGTCGCCCGGCTTGGCGAAGAAGATGTTCGGCACATAGGTCTGCGGATTGCGGTCGTAGAGCGGGAACAGGCTCGACTGGACCTGTACCATGACGCGGTGGCCCGGCTGGAAGACGTGGTTCACCGTCGGCAGACGGAAACGGTAATGCTGCACCTTGCCGGCCGGGATCGCGCTCGGCTGCGCGAAGCTGTCGCGATAGCGGCCGCGGAAGATGTCGAGGCTGATCGGCAGCTGATAGCCGCCCATCTTGGGATCGGTCGCATTCTCCGCCGGGAAGACGTCGATCACCTTCACCACGAAATCGCCGTCGGTGCCGGTCGTCGCGGCGTAGAGGTCGGCGATCGGGGCGCCCGAGACGCGCATCGGCGCGGTCAGCACCGGCGTCGTATAGGTCATCACGTCCGGCCGCCCGTCGGCATGGCGCTGGTCGCTGACCAGCCAGTCGCCCCAGCGCCCGTCGTTGAAGTTGACCGGCCGCGGCAGATGCGGGACGGGCTTGGCGGGGTCGGAAACGTAGCTGTCGCCGCCGGCCGCGCCCTTGTCGAAGCCGAGGCCGCCGTCCGCCTGCAGATAGATCGGCTTCAGCGGCGCCGCGCAGCCGCTGTCGCAGGCGAGCGGCCACTGGCTCTGGCGATCCCACTGGTTCTCGCCGGTGTTGTAGCTCGCCGCCTGCGGCAGGTTCGCG
>JBKBTU010000227.1:0-4143 GCA_046290715.1 Sphingomonas sp.
GCAGCCGCGGCCGACCGCCGCGCGGGGAGGGGAGCTTCTCCTCGCGAAGGCTCATCTCATATTCGGGCCGCGACTGCTGGTCGGCGACGTCGCGCAGCTGCTTCTTGAAATATTCGAGGCCGCGCCGGTCGGTCGCGCAGCCGACGCGTGCCGCCAGCGCCTCCATGTCGACGTCGAACCCGTCCTCGTCGAGCGCGTTGAACTTGGCGAGTTCGTAGAGGCGCCGCTCAATCGGCCCCAGCTTGAAGAAATCGAGGTGATAGGCGGCGATCCGCCGGTCGGTGAGGATCGCGCGGTGCAGCCAGTCGCACACCATCACCTCGATCCGCTTCACCCGCCGCTCGCCGCTCGGAAGCTTGGTATATTTGATGTCGGCTTTCAGCAGCCAGGAGAAGGCGCTGTCCGATCCTTCGCCGCCCGTCTCGATGTTGGTGATGATCTGCGTGCCCTGCAGCCGGTTGAGCGAGGCTTTCAGCGAGGTGTAGGAGCGCGCCGAGACGTTGGTGCCGGTGACGCGGAACAGGTCGTTGGCGGTGAAGCTCAGCACCCGGTCGACCACCTCGCCGCGTTCCATCCGGCCCGCCATCAGGCTGGCGATGTAGAGCAGGATCTCCTTGTCGTAGATCGTCGCGACCCCGGTCTTGCTGGGGTTGATCTCGATCCGCGCATCGCCGCTCTCGAAGATCATCGGCGTCATCTGCGCGCGCTTGGTGAGCGCGAAGAAGGGGAATTCCGCGACCGTCCGCTCGCCCTGGACATCGCCGTAGAGCGGGCTGTCGAGCTGGAAGAGATCGCCTTGACTGAGTGCCTTGCCGGTCATGACCTGTCCTTGGATGGCCGAGCATGGCGGGGGAGGGCGACGCTTGTCCACCGGCTGCTGCCGCTTGCCGGGGGTTTTCCGTGCGAAAGCACGAGCATTTGTCGGCTCCGGCGCCACGATGGCGCCCGGCTCCGTGCGCGATGCCTCCGAACGTCGCCGGTCGAGCGGAAAGACGCCGGATTGCGCCCGTATCGATGGTTACCGGCCTATTCGCTCTACCGAACGGCCGATCGCCGGTCCGGCTATTCGTGCTTTCACACGGAAAAGGGGGCACGCCGCGACAAACGGCCTGGCCATCTCCGCAGCAGCGTCACCCCGTCCTCCACGTGACGACATGTCTATATGTCGACAGTCCAGCGCTCCTGTGCGCTCGCTATGTATCGAGGCGCCGACACGTCTAGACGTCGACACTCAGAGGGAGGCGATCGCGGCTTGACCGCACCAGCCAGCCGGCAGATACCCGCGCGACCGACGTGGGAGAGACCGGGCGACCGGCGCCGAAGGAGCAACCGCCCCGGAAACTCTCAGGCCAAAGGACCACGCCGGCGGATAACCTCTGGAGAGTGATGCGGCCTTCGCATCCGCCGACGGGATAGCGATCTCAGGCGCAAGGGACAGATGGGGCAGGGCCGGGCGTTCCGGCGACGAGGACCCTGCATGCACGTCGACACGTCTACATCTCTACCCCTCGACCGCGGCCTGCACCGGCCGATCAGCGTCGCCGAGCTCTTCACGATCGGCATCGGCCCGTCGAGCTCGCATACCGTCGGCCCGATGCGCGCGGCATTCGACTTCGCCCAGCGTGCGACAGGGCAGGGGGCGCCGCCCGTACGCGTCGGCTGCGACCTCTACGGCAGCCTCGCGCTTACCGGGCGCGGCCATGCCACCGACACCGCGACGATCCTCGGCCTCGCCGGCTGGGAACCCGAGCGGCTCGATCCCGATGCGGCGCCGGCGATCCTGGCGGAGATCCGCGCGACGCGCACGCTGGCGCTCGCCGGCACGCATCCGGTGCCCTTCGCCGATGCCGACATCGTCT
The DNA here is from genome assembly GCA_046290715.1 of Sphingomonas sp. Taxonomy (GTDB): domain Bacteria; phylum Pseudomonadota; class Alphaproteobacteria; order Sphingomonadales; family Sphingomonadaceae; genus Sphingomonas. Next base: position 1,860 of record JBKBTU010000227.1, read on the forward strand.
TCCATCCCCGCGCCTTCCTGCCCGAGCACCCCAACGGCCTGACCTTCACCGCGCAGCTCGCCGACGGCGCGAGTTACGCCGAAACCTATTTCTCGATCGGGGGCGGCGCGATCCTGCGCAAGGGGGCGCCGATCGCGGCGGGCAACGTCGCGGTCCGCCACCCCTTCGCCTCGGGTGCCGATCTGCTCGCGATCGGCGCGGCGACCGGCCTGAGCATCGCCGGGATCGTCCGCGCCAACGAGGAGGCCTGGCGCGAACCGCGCGAGACCGACGCCTTCCTCGACGCGGTGCGCACCGCGATGCACGCCTGCATCGACCGCGGCATCGCGCAGGAGGGGGTGCTGCCCGGCGGACTCAAGGTCCGCCGGCGCGCGCGGGCGATCGCCGAAGGGCTGACCGGGTGCGTCCCCGGCAGCAATCCCGCCGAGGTGTTCGAATGGGTCAGCCTGTGGGCGCTCGCGGTCAACGAGGAGAATGCGGCGGGCGGGCGCGTCGTTACCGCCCCGACCAACGGCGCCGCGGGCGTGCTGCCCGCCGTGCTGCGCTTCTACGAGACTCTGGTGGCGCAGGGCGAAGACACGCGGCGCGAAGGCGCGCGCGTGTTCCTTCTCACCGCCGCGGCGATCGGCATGCTCTACAAGAAGCGCGCGTCTATCTCGGCGGCCGAGATGGGCTGCCAGGGCGAGGTCGGCGTCGCCTGCTCGATGGCGGCGGGCGGCCTCGCCGCGGTGCTGGGCGGCAGCAACGCGCAGATCGAGAATGCCGCCGAGATCGGCATGGAGCACAACCTCGGCCTCACCTGCGATCCCATCGGCGGCCTCGTCCAGATCCCCTGCATCGAGCGCAACACGATGGGCGCGGTGAAGGCGATCAACGCCGCCTATCTCGCGCTGCGCGGCGACGGCAGCCACGTCGTCAGCCTCGACGCCGTGATCGAGACGATGCGCCAAACGGGCGAAGACATGCGCTCCCAGTACAAGGAAACGAGCCTCGGCGGGCTCGCGGTCAACGTGGTGGAATGTTGACGTGTATGAAGGCAGACAGGTCGACAGGTATACAGTTTTATCTTGATTATGAGAACAACTCGCATTAGCGTTGACGATGCAAATCATTCGCAATAAGGATGCCCGCAAAGGGGATCCACATGACCAGTTCCGTTCCGCGCTCGGGCGCTTTCCTCGCGTTGTCCTGCGTCGGCGCGTTCGTCACCGCGCCTGCCTATGCCGAGGACGCCAAGGCGCCCGCCGCGGATCCGCAGCGGGCGTATAGTCCCGACGATATCCTGGTGAACGGCGAGCGGGTACGGCGCGAGGCGCAGCCCAAGGCGGTCGCGCCGATCGTCAACACGCCGCGGTCGGTCGTCGAGCTCGATGCCGAGACGATCGAGCAGACCGGCTCGGTCTCGCTGCAGGATGCGCTGCGCACCGTCCCCGGCATCACCTTCGGCGCGGCGGAGGGCGGCAATCCGGTCGGCGACCGGCCGTTCATCCGCGGCTTCGACAGCCAGGGCTCGATCTACGTCGACGGGGTGCGCGATCTCGGCTCGCAGAGCCGCGAGGTGTTCGCGGTGGAGACGATCCAGATCGTCCGCGGCTCGGATTCCACGCTGGGCGGTCGCGGCTCGGCGGGGGGCACGATCAACATCGTCTCCAAGCTGCCGCAGGCGCGCGACTTCGCGAGCGTCTCGGGCAGCTACGGCAATGCCGACTTCAAGCGGCTGTCGGGCGACCTCAACCTGCGCCTCGGCGACATGGCCGCGTTCCGGATCGAGGGCGTCTATCACGACCAGGACGTCGCCGGCCGCGACGCGATCTGGTCGAAGCGTTGGGGCGTCGCGCCGTCGGTCACGATCGGGCTCGGCACGCCGACCCGGCTGACCGCGCTCTACTATCATCTCGAGACGGACGAGCTGCCCGACAGCGGGCTGCCCTATCGCTACATGCTCGCCAACGCGCCCGGCACCGGCAACATCCGCGTCGAACCCGTGCTCGGCCGTTTCACGACGCAGGGCGGCACCACCGGCACCGTCGACCGCGCAACCTTCTACGGCCTTCGCGACCGCGATTTCCGCAAGACCAACACCGACCAGGCGATGCTGCGCGCCGAGCATGATTCCGGGGGGCTGACGCTGCGCAACACCGCGCGCTTCACCGACACCCGCCAGCGCTACATCTTCACCCAGCCCGACGACAGCCAGGGCAACGTCTACGGCACCAGCGCCACCAATCCCGCCGGCACGGCGGGGACGATCACCACCGGCGGCTACGTCTGGCGGCGCGCCAAC
>JBKBTU010000228.1:0-4092 GCA_046290715.1 Sphingomonas sp.
CGCCTCGTACACCGTCGCGCCCTCCTCGATCCCGAGCAGCGCGGCGACGCCATGGTCCCCGGCAGGACGGCGGCAGGTCGGGCACAGCCGCCGCACCAGCCGCTGCGCGATCACCGCGCGCAGCGTCGAGGCGAGCAGGAACGGTTCGACCTTCATGTCGCGCATCCGCGTGATCGCGCCGATCGCGTCGTTGGTATGGACCGTGGACAACACGAGGTGGCCGGTGAGCGACGCCTGCACCGCGATCTCGGCGGTCTCGCGATCGCGGATTTCGCCGACCATCACCACGTCGGGGTCCTGGCGCAGGATCGCGCGCAGCCCGGCGGCGAAGGTCAACCCGACCTTCGGATTGACCTGCGTCTGCCCGACGCCCTCGACCGCATATTCGACCGGGTCTTCGACGGTGAGGATATTGCGGCTGCCGTCGTTCAGCAGCCGCAGCGCGCCGTAGAGCGAGGTGGTCTTGCCCGACCCGGTCGGACCCGTGACGAGGATGATGCCGTTGGGCTCGGCGAGCGCGCCACGCAGCAGCGCGTACATCCGCTCGTCCATGCCGAGCGCGTCGAGGTCGATGCCGGCATTGTCCTTGTCGAGGATACGCAGCACGACGCGCTCGCCCGCGCGGCTGGGCAGCGTCGAGACGCGTACGTCGAGCAGCTTGCCGCCCAGCGTCAGCCCCATTCGCCCGTCCTGCGGCACGCGCCGCTCGGCGATGTCGAGCCGCGCCATCACCTTGATGCGGCTGACGACGACGGGCGCGACGTGCGGCGGCATGCGCAGCGTCTCGCGCAGCACGCCGTCGATCCGCATGCGGACGATGAGGCCGGTCTCATAGGGCTCGATATGGATGTCGCTAACGCCGTTGCGCGCGGCGTCGGCGATGATGCCGTTGATCAGGCGGATCGCCGGTGCATCGTCGGCGGTGTCGAGCAGGTCCTCGGCGGTCGGCAACCCTTCGGCGAGGCTGTCGAGTTCGTCGCCCATCCCGACGGCGGCGAGCGCGTTCGCCTGCCCGTCCATCGCATAATGGTCGGAGAGCAGCCGGTCGAAGGCCGGGGGCTCGACCAGGGTCACGTCGAACGGGCGGGCGAGATAGCGGCGGATCTCGAGCAGCGCCTTGGGATCCGCGCCCGCCCGCAGCGCGACGGTGAGGTGCGCGTCGGTCTCGGTATGCGTGACGACGACGCCATGCCGCCGCGCAAAGGCGTAGGGGATCGCGACCATCGGGACGGGATCGGTGACGGCGACGTCGGGCGCGGCTTCGACGATGGCGCTGCCGGGGCGGATCAGCATGCGCGAAGCCTCCCGCCTTTCGTCATTCCCGCGAAGGCGAAAATCCATAGCCGCTGCGGTCGCGATGGAGTCGCAAGGTCAGCCAGTATGGATCCCCGCCTGCGCGGGGATGACGGAGGGGAGAAAGGCAGGCCCCACCCCTCTTTCGTCATCCCGGCGCACGCCGGGATCCACGGACGCGCGCGGGCACCGACGCGCGCCACCGCCGGAGACACCGCAGCCCTGGATCCCGGCGTCCGCCGGGATGGCGAGAGGAGAACCTGTCTCACCGATCCCTCGGGCGGATGACCTTGGTCGTGTTGTGCTGGATCGGCACGGCGATGCGCGGGTCCTCGATGTTGCCGGGGGCGGGCGCGGAGGGGATCGGCGGCGCCGCGCCCATGTAATCGCGCACCAGCTGGTCGATCGACGGCTCCTCGTTCGGCGATTGCAGCCCCTGTTGCAGGCGGATGTAGCCGTAGCGCTGCTCGGCGAGCTTGCGCGCATCGGCGGCCGAACGCAGGATCGTCGGGCGGATGAAGATCATCAGATTGGTCTTGTTGCGCGACTTCGCCTTCGACTTGAACAGGTTGCCGAGCACCGGGATATCGCCGAGCAGCGGGATCTTCTCGATCGTGCGGCGCTCCTCGTCGCTGAGCAGGCCGCCCATGACGGCGATCTGCCCCTCGTCGACGGTCAGCACCGTCTCGATCTCGCGCTTGTTGAGGATGAGGTCGCTGTTGTCGCTCGACACCGGCCCCGCGATCGAGCTGACCTCGAGACGCAGGTTGAGCTTCACCGTGCCGGAGGAATTGACCTGCGGCCGCGCGGTCAGCTCGATGCCGACGTTCTCGCGCTGCGTGGTGCGGAAGGTGTTGTCGAAATTGTTCGACAGCGCCTGCCCCGTCGTGATCGGGATCTCCTGCCCGACGAGGCTGTGCGCCTCCTGATTGTCGAGCGTGACGAGGTGCGGGACCTGGAGCAGGTTGGACGTCGTGTCGCTCTTCACCGCGTTGATGATCGCGCCGAAGATGAAGTCGCCGACCTGGCCGCCGAACCCGCCGAAGCCGCCCGACGAGCCGATTATCGAGCTGATCGCCGACTGGGTGAGCTGATCCGATGCGGTGTTGGTCGTCACCGTCGTCGTGACGCCGTTGGCGATCGTCGTCGTCGTGTTGCGGCCGAGCTCGCGCGCGCCGATGGCACCGGCGATCTGGAGGATGTTGGGGGCGCTGTTCGAAAAGGTCGAGGCGGCGAAGGCGCCGCCCGAGGGGTTGGCGAGGATGAACTGCGCGCCCAGCCGGTTGACGGTCGCGTCGGAGACTTCGGCGACGATCCCCTCGATCAGCACCTGTTCGCGCCGCGTGTCGAGCTGGCGGACGACGTCGGACAATTGCCGCTGGATGTCGGCGGGCGCGGCGATCACGATCGCGTTCGCGCCCTGGAACCGCGTGACCACCGCCGCCGTGCGCCCCCCTTGCGTGGTGATCGCCGGCTGGCCGGTGCCGCTGCTGCCGCCGCCACTGCTCTGCTGCACGGGCGCCTGCGTCACCTGCCGCTGCTGATTGACCTGCGACGCACCCGTGCTGCTGCCGAAGCCGGTCTGGGTGCGGGAGAGTTGCGTGTCCTGCACCGGATCGGGGGTCTGGCCGACCAGTTGCTGGAGCACGGGCAGCAATTGCGCGGCATCGGCATTCTCGAGGAAGACGACGCGGATCTCGGTGCCGTTCTTCGCCTTCTGGTCGAGATCCTGCGCGACCTGCACCAGCCGCGCGACACTGGCCGAGTCGCCGCGGATGATGACCGAATTGCTGCTGTCGACCGCGGTGACGCTGGTGCCGACGCCGCCGGGCGTGCCGCCGCCCTGCCCGCCCGGCGAGCCGGTGGCGAGGCCCTGCAACGCCGCCGCGATCTCCTTCGCCGAGGCGTTCTTGAGCGCGACGACGCGGGTCGAGGCATTGTCGGCGTCGACGCGGCGCAGCACCTCGCGGATGCGGCGGATATTGTCGGCGAAATCGACGATGACGAGCGCGTTCGACCCGCGGTTGGCGCTGACCGACCCCTGCGCGCTGACCAATGGCCGCACCGTCTCGATCGCCTGCGTCGCGTCGACCGCGCGCAGCCGCACGATCTCGGTCACCAGGCTGTTGCGCGCGGCGCCGGCGAGGCCGACGCGGCTCGGCTGCGAGGCGGCGTTGTCGATCGGCTGGATGCGGAACGCGCCGTTGCCGGTCGGCACCGCGACGAGGCCGTTGGCGCGCAGCGTCGAGAGGAACGCCTCGAAATATTCCGAGCGGCTGAGCGGCCGGTCGGTGACCACGGTCACCTTGCCCTGCACGCGGTTGTCGATGATGAAGGTGCGTCCGGTGACGCGCGCGGCGTCGGCGATGAACGCGCGGATGTCGGCGTCGCGCACGTTGAGCGTCGTCTGGGCGATCGCCTGTACCGGGAGCGCGAGCGCCGCGGTGGTGAGCAGCAGGGCGGGAAGCAGCGTCTTCATGGTCGGGATGCGATCGTGATGGCGAGCGCGAGCGTCTGTTGCCCTCGCTCTACGGTGATGGGGATGGCGCCACCGCCGGCGAAGTCGGCGGTGACGCGGTCGAGATCCTGCGGGCCGGTGACCGGGCGGCCGCCGATCGCGGTGACGACGTCGCCCTCGCGCAAGCCCGCGGTGCGGAACAGCGTGCCGGTGCCCTGCGGCCGGACGACGAGGCCGGAGACTCGGCCCGCGTCGATGCGCGGGATGAAGCCGATCTCGCTGCGGATCTGGTTGGCGGCGACGGCGGGCGCCGCCGGCTGGCCGGGCGGGGGGGCCCCCCC
>JBKBTU010000022.1:0-19365 GCA_046290715.1 Sphingomonas sp.
GACATGGGCGTCGCGCGCGACGGCACGCACAAGGGCGACTATCAGCCCGGCCTCGAACTCCACGCCAAATACACCTTCTTCGCGGAGGGCGTGCGCGGGCATCTGTCGAAGGAGATCATCCGCATCTTCGATCTCGCCAAGGATGCGCAGCCGCAGGTCTATGGCCTCGGCATCAAGGAATTGTGGGACATCGATCCCGAACTGCACAAGCCCGGCCGCGTCATTCACACGCAGGGGTGGCCGCTGGGCGACGACGCCAACGGCGGCGGCTGGCTGTACCACCAGGCGAACGGCCAGGTCAGCCTCGGCTTCGTCACCTGGCTCAACTACAGCAACCCCTATCTCTCGCCCTTCCAGGAAATGCAGAAGTGGAAGACGCATCCGGAGATCGCCGCGATCCTGAAGGGTGCGAAGCGCGTCTCCTACGGCGCGCGCGCGATCAGCGACGGCGGGTTGCAGTCGATCCCCAAGCTCGTCTTCCCCGGCGGCGCGCTGATCGGCTGTTCGGCGGGCTTCCTCAACGTGCCGCGGATCAAGGGCACGCACACCGCGATGAAGAGCGGCATGATGGCCGCCGAGGCCGCCGCCGACGCGATCCTGTCGCAGCGCGAGCATGACGAGCTGACCGCTTATCCCGAAGCCTTCGAGGCGAGCTGGGTGAAGAAGGAGCTGTCGATCGTCCGCAACGTCGTGCCGCTGGTCAAGAAGTTCGGCGACTTCCTGGGTTCGGGCCTGTCGGGCGTCACCATGTGGCTCGAGCATTTCGGCCTCAAGATGCCCTTCACGATGAAGCATCATCCCGACCACGAGACCCTGTGGCGCAAGGACATGGTCAAGCCGCCCGTCTACCCCAAGCCCGACGGCGTGCTGACCTTCGATCGCCTGTCCTCGGTGTTCCTCTCGAACACCAATCACGAGGAGGATCAGCCGGTCCACCTGACGCTGAAGGACCCGAACGTCCCCGTCGAATACGACCTGCCGCTGTACGACGAGCCGGCGCAACGCTATTGCCCGGCCGGCGTTTACGAGATCGTCGGGCAGGAGACGGGCGATCCGAAGTTCGTGATCAACGCGCAGAATTGCGTCCACTGCAAGACCTGCGACATCAAGGACCCGACGCAGAACATCAACTGGGTGGTGCCGGAGGGCGGCGGCGGCCCGAATTACCCCAACATGTGAAGGGTTGAAGCTATCTTCGGGCGTCACCAGAGCCACGGTCTGCCATCCCGATCCGTCGCGCTTGGCGTTTCGGTGTATGTCGCCCTGGCGATCGCGGCCGCCACCCCGGCGGCGGCGGACACGCTGCGGCTCGCCGATTACCTGAAGGCGCGCGTCGCGGATGCGGACGGTGAGACCGGTGTCGCGGCGGCGGGCTATGCGCGGGTGCTCGCCGAGACCCCGGCGAGCCCGGCGGTCGCGTTGCGCGCCTATCGCGAGGCGCTGAGCGCCGGCGATCTCGCGCTGGCGACGCGCGCCGCCGCCGTCCTGCGCGGCACCGCCGATGCACCGGCCGACCTCGCGCTGCTGCCGCTCGCCACCGCCGCGGCGAGGGACGATGCGGCGGGCGTCGAGGCGGCGACCGCCGCGCTCGATTCCACGGCGCTCGACGTGCTGACGCCGTCGCTGCGCGCCTGGATCGCCTTCGCGCGCGGCCAGAACCCGGGGCCGGCGATCGCGTCGGCCAACAAGGGCAAGAACCCCGTCACGCAGCGGCTGGCGGCGGAGACCGCGGCGCTGCTCCAGATCGCCCGCGGCGACACCGCCGGCGGCCTCGCCACCGTGCAGGTGCTGCGCGAGACCGGCTCGCCAATCGATCTGCGCCTTTCCGCCGGGCAATTGCTGCTCGGCCGCGGCGAGGGCGATGCGGCGCGCGCGCTGCTCGTCGGCGCCGACCCCGCCTTCGCCGCCCTCGGCACCAGCGCCGGCGTCAAGCCGACGCTCGGCTATGGCGTGTCTCGGCTGCTCGGCCGCGTCGCCGGCGACCTCGCCGACCAGGATGCGGCGACCTTGTCGATCGCGCTCGCCCGCACCGCTCTGATCGCCTGGCCGGGCAACGATCGCGCGCGGCTGCTGCTTGCCGGCGCGCTGTCGAGCGACGGATCGACCGCCGCAGCACTCGCCGTGCTCGACGGCCTGCCCGCGGACAGCCCCTTCGCCGCGGCCGCGCTGGCGACCCGCATCGCGATCCTCACCGCGGCGAAGCGCGCGCCCGAGGCACTGGCGCTCGCCCGCCGCGCCGCCGAGGCGAAGGGCGCAGGCGAGGGGGATTGGCAGCTCTACGCCGATCAGCTCGTCGCCGCCGGCCGCCATGCCGATGCCGTGCCATGGTACCGCCGCGTGCGCGATGCCGATCCGTCGGCCTGGGCCGCCTGGCTGCAATATGGCGGCGCGCTCGAACAATCGGGCGACTGGGCGCAGGGGCGGGCGGCGCTCGCCAAGGCGGTGGCGCTGGCCCCGCGCGAGCCGCTCGCGCTCAACTACCTCGGCTATGCCCAGGCCGAGCGCGGTGTCGACATGGCCGCCTCGCTCGCGCTGCTGGAGCGGGCGCATGCGCTCAAGCCTGCCGACCATTCGATCGCCGACTCGCTCGGCTGGGCCTATTTCCGCAGCGGCAACGCCCAGCGTGCGTTGCCGTTGATCGAGGCCGCGGCGGCGGGCGACCCGGTGAATGCGGAGATCGCGGAGCATCTCGGCGACATCTACTGGACGCTCGGTCGCCGCTACGAGGCGCGTTACGCCTGGCGCGCCGCCGCGCTCACCGCAGCGCCCGCGGATCTCGCCCGGCTGTCGGATCGCATCGCGCGCGGGCTGCCGCGGTCATGATCGTTGAGCCCGCGCCCGCGAAGATCAACCTCGCGCTCCACGTCCGCCGCCGCCGCGCCGACGGCTATCACGACCTCGAGACGCTATTCGCCTTCGCGCGCGACGGCGACACCGTGACGGTCGCGCCGGCCGGAACGGATTCGTTCGCCATCACCGGCCCCTTCGCCGACGCCCTGCAAGGCTCGGTGGCAGGGGGGATTGTCCCGCCCCAGGCCAACAATCTGGTGACCAGGGCCGCGGCCGCCTTCTGCGACGCCTTCGCGATCCATGAGGCGCACGCGATCACGCTCGACAAGCACCTGCCGATCGCATCGGGCATCGGCGGCGGTTCGGCGGACGCCGCGGCGACGCTGCGCGCGCTCGCCCGGCTGCACGGCATCGCGCCGGACGATCCGCGCCTCTTCGTCCTCGCCGAGGCGCTCGGCGCGGATGTCCCGGCATGCCTGGACGGCCGCACCACGCTCGGCACGGGCAAGGGCGAGGCGCTGGTCGCGGTCGAGGGTCTTGCGGGCATGCCGCTGCTGCTCGTCAACCCCGGCGTGGCCGTCAGCACCGCCGCCGTCTTCGCGCGCTGGGACGGGATCGACCGCGGCGGGATCGCGGCGGGCGGCACGCTGCTCGATCGCGCCATCGCCGGCCGCAACGATCTCCAGCCCGCCGCGCTCGCGGTCGCGCCGGTGATCGCCGACGTCCTGGAACTGCTGGCGACGGCGGACGGCGCGCTGCTGACGCGGATGTCGGGCAGCGGCGCCACATGCTTCGCGCTGTTCGAGGACGCCGGCGCGCGCGACGCCACCGCGAGCTGGACCGCCGCGCGAGGCTGGTGGACGCTGGCGACGACGCTCGCGTAACACCATCACTCAACCGTCACCCCGGACTTGATCCGGCGTCCCGCTTCTTAGCGGCCCAAGAAGAAGCGCGACCTTGGCTCTGCGGCCGGGGTGACGATCAGGGATGGTGTCCGTCGAATTAGCCTAAAGCGCGATGTCGTTAGGCCGATCCACACTCGCCGTTTGCCCTGAGCTTGTCGAAGGGCTTTGAGTCCAATCTGTGCCTCGACAGGCTCAGCACGAACGGTTCCGCGTGATGTCATCGAGCCCTAGAACGGTGGAGGTCGCTTCCGCGAACGGAGGACACAGCCTCTGCGGCCACCAGCGCTGCACTGAAAATCCAACAGTTCCCCTCTTGTTCTCATGGAACAAACGTCGTACATGGCGAACAGATGCGTTGCCCTCGGGCGGCGCCTGTTCTAGCGAGGGACGCTTCCGATGGCCGCCAATCTGAAAGTGATCGACACCGGCATGGCAACCGCAAACGCAGACCGTCAGAAGGCGCTCGACGCCGCGCTCGCGCAGATCGACCGCGCCTTCGGCAAGGGCTCGGCGATGAAGCTCGGGCAAAAGGAGGCGATGCAGGTCGAGGCGATCTCGACCGGGTCGCTGGGGCTCGATATCGCGCTGGGCGTCGGCGGCTTGCCGCGCGGCCGCGTGATCGAGGTCTATGGTCCTGAATCCTCTGGCAAGACGACGCTCGCGCTGCACGTCATCGCCGAGGCGCAGAAGAACGGCGGCACCGCCGCCTTCGTCGACGCCGAGCACGCGCTCGATCCCGTCTATGCCAAGAAGCTGGGCGTCAACATCGACGAACTGATCGTCTCGCAGCCCGATACCGGCGAGCAGGCGCTCGAGATCACCGACACGCTCGTCCGCTCCAACGCGATCGATGTGCTGGTCGTCGACTCGGTCGCCGCGCTCGTCCCGCGCGCGGAGATCGAGGGCGAGATGGGCGACAGCCACGTCGGCCTTCAGGCGCGGTTGATGTCGCAGTCCTTGCGCAAGCTGACCGGTTCGATCAGCCGCTCGCGCTGCATGGTGATCTTCATCAACCAGCTGCGCATGAAGATCGGCGTGATGTACGGCAACCCGGAGACGACGACGGGCGGCAACGCGCTTAAGTTCTACGCCTCCGTCCGTCTCGACATCCGCCGCACCGGCGCGATCAAGGACCGCGAGGAGGTGACCGGCAACGCGACGCGCGTGAAGGTCGTCAAGAACAAGGTCGCACCGCCGTTCAAGCAGGTCGAGTTCGACATCATGTACGGCGAGGGCATCTCCAAGATCGGCGAGATCCTCGATCTCGGCGTCAAGGCGGGCCTCGTCGAGAAGTCGGGTGCGTGGTTCAGCTACGACAGCGTCCGCATCGGCCAGGGCCGCGAGAACGCCAAGACCTACCTCCGCGAACATCCGGAGATGGCCGACCGCCTCGAAAAGGCGATCCGCCAGCGCACCGAAAAGGTCGCCGAAGAGATGATGACCGGCCCCGAAGAGGGCGACGACATCTGATGCGCCATCGCCCGATCGGGATGGGAAGGGGGCTCGCCGGCAACGGCGGGCCCTTTTCCGTTCGGGACGCATTTCGAGGGGGACGTAGTGTAAACTTCGTCAACTTCCGACGCCATTCACGCGGAATTCCCGCGCCACCCACGCTCCCTCCGACCCTGCGATTCCCAGCCCCGCCACCCGCCGCCGCTGTGTTCCGGCGAAGGCCGGAACCCAGGGTGGGGACACGCACCAGGCCGCGTCGCGCACCAGGGCTCCTGCCTGCGCAGGAGCACGGCTGGTCTGGGGCAGCCCCGGACTGTTCACGCACTGGCCGGCCCTCGCGATGATCCGCTCCGCCACCCGCAAACCCCGTCTTCCGGCGAAAGCCGGAATCCTGGGTTGGGACACGCAGCGGGCCGCGCCGCGCGCCACCCAAGGCTCCTGCCTGCGCAGGAGCACGGCTGCTTTGGGGCAGCCCCGGACTGTCCACGCAGTGGCCGGCCCTCGCGATGATCCGCTCCACCACTCGCAGACCCCGTGTTCCGGCGAAGGCCGGAACCCAGGGTTGGGACACGCAGCGGGCCGCGCCGCGCGCCACCCTGCGCTCCTGCCTGCGCAGGAGCACGATTGGTCTGCGAAACCGCTGGACCACCGATGCTTCGGCACCCCCCTGCGATGATCCGCTTCATCGCCCGCGATCCCCGTGTTCCGGCGAAGGCCGGAACCCGGGGTGGGCACGGACAGCGGGCCGCCCCGCCCACCACCCTGGGCTCCTGCCTGCGCAGGAGCACGGCTGCTTTGGGGCAGCCCCAGACTGCCCGCGCAATGGCCGGCCCTCGTGATGATCCGCTTCATCGCCCGCGATCCCCGTGTTCCGGCGAAGGCCGGAACCCAGGGTCGGGACAGACAGCGGGCCGCGCCGCACGCCACCCAAGGCTCCTGCCTGCGCAGGAGCACGCATGGGGCGTCTGGGCAGAGCGCGTGCCCTGCTGAGGAGCGCCGCGAGCATGCAGCAACAGGAGACACGACCATGACCACCGCCAGCGATTGGAGCGCGCGCGTCGGCGAGGTGTGGGCCGAGGAATGGCGCCGCACCGACCGCGCTTTCACCGGCCTCGCGCCGCATCTCGATGCGGCGATCGCCGCCGCGGCGCCCGTCGGCGCGTTCGCCGCGCTCGACATCGGCTGCGGCGCGGGTGCCACCGCCGCGGCGCTCGCCACCGCCCATCCACGGGCGCGCGTCACCGGCGTCGACCTGTCCGACGCCTTGCTCGCCGTCGCGCGCGAGCGGCATCGCGGCGTCCCGAATCTCGCCTTCCGCGATGGCGACGCGCTCGAAGTCGGGTCGGCGCTCGCCCCGCTCGACCTCCTCGTCTCGCGGCACGGCGTCATGTTCTTCGCCGATCCGGCCGTCGCCTTCGCCCGCCTGCACGGCGCCACGGCACCGGGGGGCGCGCTCGTCTTCAGCTGTTTCGCCACCGCCGCCGACAATCCCTGGGCGACGCTGATCGCGCCGCCGTCGGCGCGCGCGCCGGCCTATGCGCCCGGTCCCTTCGCCTTCGCCGACCCGCACGTCCCCGCCGCTCTCCTCGCCGCGGCGGGCTGGCGAGCCGGGCCGCCGGCACTCATGCGCTTCGCCTACCGCGTCGGCGAGGGCGACGACCCGGTGGAGGATGCGTTCGCCTTCCTCACCCGCATCGGCCCGGCGGCCTCACGGCTCCGCGCCGCCGCCGCCGCAGAGCGCGCCCCGCTCGCCGATCGGCTCCGCGACGTATTGGCGGCGCAACGAATTGGCGCCGCGATCGATTTTCCCGCAGCGGCGTGGATCTGGACCGCGCGGGCAACAGGGGAACGCCGATGATCATCGTCCACCATCTCGAGAACAGCCGGTCGCAGCGCGTGCTGTGGATGCTAGAGGAACTCGGCCTCGCCTATCGGATCAAGCGCTACGAGCGCGATCGCAAGACGATGCTCGCCCCGCCCGAGTTGAAGCGTGTCCATCCCCTCGGCAAGGCGCCGGTGATCGAGGATCTCGACGCCGATGGCGGCCGGGTGATCGCGGAGACCGGCGCCATCGTCGAATATCTCGTCGAGAAGGCGGACGGTCGGCTCGGCACCCCCGCTCACCGCGATGCCGCGCTGCGCTATCGCTTCTGGCTGCATTACGCCGAAGGCTCGATGATGCCGCCGCTGCTGCTCAAGCTGGTGCTGAGCCGGATCCCGCTAATGGGCAAGCCGGCGATCAAGCGCATCCAGCCGATGATCGACGTGCATCTCGACTATGTCGAATCGGAACTGGCGCAGCGGCCGTGGTTCGCGGGCGATGCGATGACCGCGGCCGACGTCATGATGAGCTTCCCGATCGAGGCGGCGCGCAGCCGCGCCGGCCTCGATGCCTCGCGTCCCGCGACGATCGCCTGGCTGGACACGATCCACGCCCGCCCCGCCTATCAGGCCGCGCTCGCGAAGGGCGGACCCTATGCCTACGCCTAGTGCCGGAAGCTGGTCGCCGGCGGGATGACCGCCGCCTCGCCGCCCGCGCCGACGCCGATCTCGGCCGGCTCGCGCGGGTCGAAGCCGCCCTCCCACTTCGCCACGACCGAGGCGGCGACCGCGTTGCCGATCACGTTGGTCGCGGTGCGGCCCATGTCGAGGAAATGGTCCACCGCCAGGATCAGCAGCAGGCCCGCTTCCGGAATGTCGAACACCGGCAGCACCGCGGCGATCACCACCAGGCTGGCGCGCGGTACGCCGGCGATCCCCTTCGACGAGATCATCAGGAACAGCAACATCGCCACCTGCGTGCCGAGCGGCAGGGCGATGCCATAGGCCTGGGCGATGAACAGCGAGGCGAAGGTCATGTAGATCATCGACCCGTCGAGGTTGAACGAATAGCCGAGCGGCAGCACGAAGCTCGCGATCCGCGGCGGCACGCCGAACCGGTCGAGCGCTTCGAGCATGCGGGGATAGGCGGCCTCCGACGAGGCGGTGGTGAAGGCGACGAGCAACGGCTCGCGGACGTAGCGGATAAGCTCGCGGATCCGCGGCCCGACGAAGAGGAAGCCGAGCCCGAGCAGGACCGCCCACAACACGAGGAGCGCGAGATAGAAGCTGCCCATGAACACCGCGAGCTGGCCGATCACCCCGGCGCCGCGTTCGGCGAGCGTCGCGGTGACCGCGCAGAACACCGCGACCGGCGCCACCCGCATCACATAGTCGGTGATGCGGAGCATGACCGCGACGAGGCCCTCGACGGCACGGATCAGCGGCCGGGCGGGTTCGCCAACCGCGGTGATCGCGACGCCGACGAAGATCGAGAAGACGACGATCTGCAGGATCTCGTTGGTCGCCATCGCCTCGACCATCGAGGCGGGCACGATATGGGTGATGAACTTGTCGAGGCTGAACGCGGCGGTGGCGACGCCGGCATCGGCACCCGCCGGCGGCAGCGGCAGGTTGATGCCGACGCCCGGGTGGAGCAGGTTGACGAGGATCAGCCCGAGGCCGAGCGACAGCAGGCTCGCACCCACGAACCAGCCGATCGCCTTGGCGCCGACCCGTCCCAGCGCCGCGGTGTCGCCCATCTGCGCGATGCCGCTGACCAGCGTGGCGAAGACGAGCGGCGCGATGATCATCTTGATCAGCCGCAGGAACACGCTGGTCCCGATCGAGAAATAACCCGCGATCCCCTTCAGCCGCGCCGCCGCTTCGGGCGTGCCGTCGTCGAGCAGGCCATTGATCGCCAGGCCGGCGACGATGCCGAGCACCAGCCCGATGACGATGAACACGGTCAGCCTCTTGGCCATGCATTACACTCCAAAACCTCGAACCAGCGAAGGGGATTGCGGCCGCCGGGTCAAGCGCCGTATCGCCTCGGCATGGTCTTCACGCCCTCCCGCCGCGCGCTGCTCGGCGCCGCCGCCGCGCTGCCGCTGCTCTCGTCCGCGATGCTCCGCGCCGCCGAGCCGGACCTGTCGGCGCTGTCCGACATCACGGCGGGTGCCAAGCCGATCGATGCGGCGGAACGCGCAGGCCGGCTCGCCCGGGCGCAAGCGCTGATGCGCGCGAACGGCATCGGCGCGGTGCTGATCGAGCCGGGATCGTCGATGATCTACTTCACCGGAGTGCGCTGGGGACGCAGCGAGCGACCGACGCTCGCTTTGCTGCCCCGCGAGGGCGAACCGCTGATCGTCACTCCCTTCTTCGAGGAGCCGTCCGTCCGCCAGACGCTCGCCGTCCCCGCCGAGGTCCGCGTCTGGCAGGAGGACGGCAACGCGCTGCGCACCGTCGCCGACTGGCTGAAGGAACGCCGCCTCGATTGGCTGCCGGTCGGCATCGAGGAGACGGTCCGCGTCTTCATCCCCGCCGACCTCGCCCGCTTCGCTCCCGATGCCCGACAGGTCAGCGCCAATCCGGTGGTGCGCGGCTGCCGCATGGTGAAGACCCCCGCAGAGATCGCGCTGATGCAATCCGCGACCGACGTGACGCTCGCCGCCTATCGCTGGCTCGCACCCCGCGTCGAGACCGGCATGACCGGCGGCGAGATCGGGGCGCTGATGAACGCCGCGACGAAGAAGCTCGGCGGCGACCCCGAATTCGCGCTGGCGCTGATCGGCCCCGCCGCGGCGCTGCCGCACGGCAGCCGCGAGGTGCACCGCATCGCCCCGGACCAGATCCTGCTGATGGATTGCGGCTGTACCGTGCAGGGCTATCAGTCCGATGTCTCGCGCACCTGGGTCCCCAAGGGGCGCGCCACTGCGGAGCAGCGCAAGGTTTGGGACCAGGTCGCCCGCGGCCAGCAGGTCGCGTTGGCGGCAGCGCGGATCGGCGCTGCCGCCGGCAGCGTCGACGATGCCGTCCGCCGCTTCTACACCGGCGTCGGCTACGGTCCCGATTACCGGCTGCCCGGCCTGTCGCACCGCACCGGCCACGGCATCGGCATGGACGGGCACGAGCCGGTCAACCTCGTCCGCGGCGCGGCGACGACGCTGGCACCCGGCATGTGCTTCTCGAACGAACCCGGCCTCTATCTGCCCGGCCGGTTCGGCGTCCGGCTCGAGGATTGCTTCCACATGACCGCGCAGGGGCCACGCTGGTTCAGCACGCCGCCCCGCTCAATCGACCAGCCGTTCGGATGAGAGCAGCGCTGGAGTCACAAGGATTCGCGCTCTGGCCGGATCGTCTGGACCCGTCGGCGCTGGCCGAGCTGACCGCGCTCTTCGCGACGCTGGCAGATGACCGTCCCGGTTTCCGCATCGATCCGGCGTCTTGTCGCAACCTTGCCGCGCTGTCGGCAATCGCTCCGCAGATGGCTGGTCTGCTGGGCCCGAACGCACGGCCGGTCCGCGCGCTGTTGTTCGACAAGCGTGACGGCGTGAACTGGGCGCTCGGCTGGCATCAGGATCGTACGATCGAGGTTGCCGAGCGGATCGCCGTGCCTGGCTATGACACATGGACGCTGAAGCAGGGGCGATTGCACGTAGCGCCGCCGATCGAGCTTCTCGAAGCGATGCTGACCGTGCGTATCCATGTCGATGCCGTCCCAGAAGACAACGCCCCGCTGCTTGTCGCCCCCGGGACGCATCGCCTGGGTCTGATTGCGGAAGAGGACATTGCACATGTCGTCGATTGTCACGGCACCGCCGTCTGCCTCGCCAATGCAGGGGCGGTGTGGTTTTACGCGACCCCGATCCTCCACGCCTCGGCGCGATCAACCCCCGGCGCCCGTCGACGTGTTTTGCAACTCGACTATGCCGCCGTCGACCTCCCCGGCGGTTTGCGCTGGGCGGCGGATGGTCCGACAACGGCGCTTGAGGGCGGTGCCACTCTCGCCTAAGTCGCTCGGGCTATGATCTCGACCAACGACATCCGCCGCGGCTTCCTCGACTATTTCGCGAATGCCGGCCACACGATCGTGCCGTCCGCGCCGCTGGTGCCGCAGAACGACCCGACGCTGATGTTCGTCAACGCCGGCATGGTGCCGTTCAAGAACGTCTTTACCGGCCTCGAAAGCCGGCCGTACAGCACCGCCACCTCGTCGCAGAAGTCGGTGCGTGCCGGCGGCAAGCACAACGACCTCGACAACGTCGGCTATACCGCGCGCCACCACACCTTCTTCGAGATGCTCGGCAACTTCTCGTTCGGCGACTATTTCAAGGAACAGGCGATCCACCACGCCTGGACGCTGCTGACCGGCGTGTGGGGCATCCCTGCCGAAAAGCTGACCGCGACCGTATATCATACCGACGACGAGGCCTATGGCCTGTGGACCAAATATCTGCCCGAAGAGCGGATCATCCGCATCGCCACCAAGGACAATTTCTGGGCGATGGGCGACAGCGGGCCGTGCGGGCCGTGCTCCGAGATCTTCTACGACCATGGCGCGCACATCTATGGCGGCCCGCCGGGCAGCCCCGAGGAGGACGGCGACCGCTTCGTCGAGATCTGGAATCTGGTGTTCATGCAGTACGAGCAGGATGCCAACGAGATCGTCGGCGAACTGCCCAAGAAGTCGATCGACACCGGCATGGGGCTGGAGCGGATCGCCGCGGTGTTGCAGGGCGTCCACGACAATTACGATACGGACACCTTCAAGGCACTGATCGCCGCCTCCACGTCGCTGACCGGCACCGATGCGGAGGGGCCGCACAAAGCGTCGCACCGCGTGATCGCGGATCACCTGCGCTCGTCGGGCTTCCTCGTTGCCGACGGCGTACTGCCCGCCAACGAAGGACGCGGCTACGTGCTGCGCCGGATCATGCGCCGCGCCATGCGCCACGCGCACCTGCTCGGCGCCAAGGAGCCGTTGATGCACCGGCTCGTGCCCGCGCTGGTCGCCGAGATGGGCGCCGCATACCCTGAGCTCGTCCGCGCCCAGCCGCTGATCGAGGCGACGCTGCGCCAGGAAGAAACGCAGTTCCGCAAGACGCTCGACAAGGGCCTGAGGCTGCTCGACGAAGCGACGCAGGGCATGGCCGCGGGCGACACGCTGGCGGGCGAGACCGCGTTCAAGCTCTACGACACCTATGGCTTCCCCTACGACCTGACCGAGGATGCGCTGCGCGCGCAGGACCTCCACGTCGACCGCGCCGGCTTCGATGCGGCGATGGCCGAGCAGAAGCGCGCCGCCCGCGCCGCGTGGAAGGGGTCGGGCGCCAAGGCCTCGGACGAATTGTGGTTCGATATCGCCGAGGAAACGGGCTCGACCGAGTTCATCGGCTACAGCGCCGATGTCGGCGAGGGCGAGGTGCTGGCGCTGGTCAAGGACGGCGCCCGCGTCGAGGCTGCGAGCGCCGGCGACACCGTCGCGGTCATCGTCAACCAGACGCCGTTCTACGGCGAAAGCGGCGGCCAGGTCGGCGACAGCGGCACGATCTCGACCGATGCCGGGCTCAAGGCACACGTCGGCGAAACATCGAAGCAGCTCGGGCGCATCTTCGTCCACCACGCGACGATCGAGAGCGGCACGATCAAGGTCGGCGATGCGGTGAAGCTCGCGATCGACGTCGCCCGCCGCGCGCAGATCCGCGCCAACCATTCGGCGACGCACCTGCTGCACGAGGCGCTGCGCCAGCGGCTCGGCACCCATGTCGCGCAGAAGGGCTCGCTGGTCGCACCGGAGCGGCTGCGCTTCGACGTATCGCATCCGGTGGCGATGACGCCGGCCGAACTCGCCGATGCCGAGGCTGCGGTCAACGCCCAGATCCGCGGCAATGGCACCGTCACGACCCGGCTTATGACCCCGGACGAGGCGATCGCGGAAGGTGCGATGGCGCTGTTCGGCGAGAAATACGGCGACGAGGTCCGCGTCGTGTCGATGGGCTCCGATGATGGCGGCAAGACCTATTCGATCGAATTGTGCGGCGGCACCCATGTCAATGCGCTCGGCGACATCGGCCTGTTCAAGGTGGTGGGCGAGGGCGCCGTCTCGTCCGGCGTGCGCCGCGTCGAGGCGCTGACCGGCGAGGCCGCGCGGGCTTATCTCACCGCACGCGACGAACGGCTGCGCGAAGTGGCGACCGCGCTCAAGACCACGCCCGACGAGGTGCCGGCGCGCGTCGTCGCGCTGCTCGACGAGCGGCGCCGGCTCGAGCGCGAACTCGCCGATGCGAAGAAGGCGCTGGCGATGGGCGGCGGTGCAGGCGGCACCGCGGCGGGTCCGGAGCAGGTCGGCGGGGTCGCCTTCATCGGCCAGGTTCTCGACGGTTTCGAGGCAAAGGGCCTGCGCGGCGCGGTCGACGAGGCCAAGCAACGGCTGGGCGGATCGGGCGTCGCGGTGCTGGTCGCGGTCAACGACGGCCGCGCCTCGATCGCGGTGGGGGTCACCGACGACCTCGTCGCGCGGTTGAGCGCGGTCGATCTGCTGCGCCGCGCGGTCGCGGTACTCGGCGGGCAGGGCGGCGGGGGCCGGCCGGACATGGCGCAGGGCGGCGGTCCCGACGGTTCCAAGGCGACCGAAGCGGTCGATACCGTCCGCCAGGCGCTAGCCGATACCGCCATCGCAGCCTGACCTCAGCACGATGACATGACACAAAGCCGTTCGTGCTGAGCCTGTCGAAGCACAGGCGGAACCCAGGCCCCTTCGACGCTGCCTGCGGCGTCGCTCAGAACAGGCTTCGACAGGCTCAGGGCGAGCGGTGAATGCGGGTCAGCGTGATGTCATCCCGCTCTAGCGTCGTTTCCGATCAGGTATGATCGCCCTCACCCTCACCCATCGCCGCCTTCGGCGTCTTTTCCCTCTCCCGATGGGAGAGGGAGGGAGCGGCGCAGCCGCGGACGGGTGAGGGTGACCGCACTCGATCGAATCGAACTCTGAAGGGGAGGGCTCTGGCCCTCCCCGCATCGCTTACTTCTTGGCGGCACCCGCCGTTGCACCGGCGGTCGCGGCGGCGAGCTGCTCGGCGGTGATGCCGGCGACGATCTTGCCGCTCGCATCGGCGCTGAAGCCGGCGATCGGCAGCTTCACGTCGCCCTTGGCGGTGGTCATCGTCACGAACTGGGCGTCGGCGGCCTTGATCGTGCCGAGCGTCGCGCCGTTGAGGCCCGAGACCGACGTGCCGGGCGTCAGCTTCGCCTGCACCGCCGCTTTGGCTTGCGCCTGCGACGAGGCGACCGCCGCATCCAGATCGGCCTTGGTCATCGCCATCGCGAAGCCCTTTTCGGTCTTGCCGACCGAGGCTGGCGGCACGGGAACCTGCGCGCTGCCGGTGTTGATGACGATCGCCTGCGGCGTGATGCTGGCGACGGTGCCGAGCGCGACGCCCGCGCTGTCGTAGATCGTCGTGCCGACCGTCGGGGCAGTGGCCGTGGCCGACGCGGTGGCGGTCGCGCCGGCGGCAGGGGCTGCGGGCGCGGTTTGGGCTTGCTGTGCCAGAGCCGCGGCGGGCACCATCATCAGGCTGCCGATCGTCAGGGCCAGGGTACGCATCAAGATATCTCCATCTCTTCGTCGTTGTGACAAAGTAACGATGGGGTTCGCGATGCGGTTCCGCCCGCCTTTGTCGGCGAGCGGAGACTTGAACAAGATCAACCGGTTACGGGTAAACGGACCGTCCCGTCATCGGCACGTTCCAACGCCGAATAGGCGACCACCGTATCAAGGCGCAGCGGCTCGTAGAGGTGCGGGAACATCTGTCCGCCGCGCGATTCCTCCCACTTCAACGACGCGCCGTAGCTGCCGAGGTCGACCGCCGCGACGTGCAGGTCGGTCTGCCCGGCGAAATGCTTGTCGACGGTCTCGGTCAGTTGGGCGGCGGTCGACAGGTGGATGAACCCGTCGGCGAGATCCACCGGCGCGCCCTCCAGACGGCCGTCGCGCTCCAGCGCCGCCATCTGGTCTGCGGTGAGGACCTTGTACGCGGTCAGCGGCAGCTCGCTCACGCCTCGTCCTCCCCGCTTTCGTCGACCTGCTCGTTCATCGTCTGCGGGCCGGTGCCGTCGTCGACGGTCAGCGTTGCGTCCGGATCGGCTGCGGGAGCGGGTTCGGCGCGTTCCTCGGCGACGATCGCCTCCGCCTCGTTCTCGGGCTCTTCCTCCTCGTCGATCCGCGCCGCGGAGACGACATGCTCGTCGTTCGCCACGCTGAACAGCGTCACGCCCTGCGTGTTGCGACCCGTGACCCGCACGTCGCCGACCGACATGCGGATCAGCTTTGCCTGGTCGGTCACCAGCATCAGCTGCTCGCCGGAATGCGCGGGGAAGCTCGCCACCACCGGGCCGTTACGGCCCGCCGAGACGATATTGGTGATGCCTTGGCCGCCACGCCCGGTCCGGCGATATTCATACGCCGAGGTCCGCTTGCCGTAGCCGTTGGCGGTGACGGTGAGGATGAACTCCTCCGCCGCCTCGAACTCCGCCATCCGCTCCGCGGACAGCGTCATCTCGCGATCGCCTTCCTTCCACGGCGCGGCCTTGAGATAGGCGTCGCGCTCCTCGGTGGTGGCGGCGAAGCCGCGCAGGATCGACAGGCTGATGACCTCGTCGCCATCGGCGAGGCTGACGCCGCGCACGCCGGTCGAGGTGCGGCTCTGGAATTCGCGCACGTCGGTCGCCGCGAAGCGGATCGCCTTGCCCTGCCGCGTCGCGAGCAGCACGTCGTCCGTCTCGGTGAGCAATGCGACGCCGATCAACCGGTCGTCCGATCCCTCGTCGAAGCGCATCGCCAGCTTGCCGTTCGACGGAATGTTGGCGAAGGCATCCATCGCGTTACGCCGCACGGTGCCGTTCGCGGTCGCGAACATGACGTGAAGCTCGCCCCAGCGCGCCTCGTCCTCGGGCAGCGGCAGCACGGTGCTGATCGTCTCGCCCGGTGCCAGCGGCAGCAGGTTGATCATCGGCCGCCCGCGCGTCGCCGGGCCGCCCTCGGGCAAACGCCACACCTTCTTGCGGTAGACCTTGCCGTGATTGCTGAAGAACAGCACCGGCGTGTGCGTCGAGGTGACGAACAGAGAGGTTATAGCATCCTCATCCTTCGTCGCCATCCCCGCACGGCCCTTGCCGCCGCGCTTCTGGGCGCGGAAGGCATCGAGCGGCGTGCGCTTGATATAGCCCTGCACCGTCACGGTGACGACCATGTCCTCGCGCTCGATCAGGTCCTCGTCGTCGATGCCGTCGGCGGCGGCGGCGATCTCGGTCTTGCGCGGCGTCGCGAAGATCGAGCGGACGTCGACCAGCTCCTCGCGCATCACCTCGTACAGCCGAGCGCGGTTGCCGAGGATCTCGAGCAGTTCGGCGATCGACGCGGCGAGGCCCTTCAGCTCGTCGCCGATCTCGTCTCGGCCGAGTGCGGTCAGGCGGTGGAGGCGCAGGTCGAGGATCGCGCGGACCTGCACGTCGGACAGCGTGTAGGTGTCGCCGCTGCGATCACCCTCCACCGCTTCGACGAGGCTGAGATACGGCGCGATCTCGGCGATCGGCCAGGCGCGGGCGAGCAGCGCGGCGCGCGCCTCGGCGGGGCTCGACGAACCACGGATCATCCGCACGACCTCGTCGAGGTTGGTAACCGCGATGACGAGGCCGAGCAGGATATGGGCGCGGTCGCGCGCCTTGTTGAGCTCGAACTTCGAACGCCGGGTGATGACCTGTTCGCGGAACTGGACGAAGGACTGGATGATGTCCTTGAGGTTCAGCGTCTCCGGCCGCCCGCCGCGGATCGCGAGCATGTTGGCGGGGAAGGAGCCTTGCGCGGGCGTATGCCGCCACAGCTGGTTCAAGACCACCTCGGGCGTCGCGTCGCGCTTCAGGTCGATGACGATGCGGACGCCCTCGCGGTTCGATTCGTCGCGGATGTCGCTGACGCCTTCGATGCGCTTGTCCTTGGCCGCCTCGGCGATCTTTTCGACCAGCGCGTTCTTGCCCTGCTGGTAGGGAATGGCGGTGAGCACGATCGAGCGGCGGTCGCCGCGCCCTTCCTCGATGACGTGGCGCGACCGCACGATGATCGACCCGCGGCCGGTCTGGTATGCCGAGCGGGCACCCGCCTTGCCGAGGATGATCGCACCGGTCGGGAAATCCGGTCCCGGCACGATCTCCATCAGCTCTTCGATCGTGATGGCGCCATTGTCGATGTACGCCAGGCACGCGTCCACCACTTCGCCCAGATTGTGCGGCGGGATGTTCGTCGCCATGCCGACCGCGATGCCGCCGGCACCGTTGACGAGCAGGTTGGGAAAGCGCGCCGGCAACACCTGCGGCTCGCGCTCGCTGGCATCGTAATTCGGCTGGAAGTCGACCGTATCCTTGTCGAGATCCTCCATCAGGTAATTGGCCGAACGCGCCAGGCGCGCCTCGGTGTAGCGCATCGCAGCGGGCGGATCGGGGTCCATCGAACCGAAGTTGCCCTGACCGTCGATCAGCGGCAGCCGCATCGACCAGTCCTGCGTCATCCGCGCCAAGGCGTCGTAGATCGCGGTGTCGCCGTGCGGATGGTATTTACCGATCACGTCGCCGACGATGCGCGCGGATTTGCGGTAAGGACGGTTGAAGAAGAAGCCGCTCTCCTGCGCCGAGAAGAGGATGCGCCGGTGCACCGGCTTCAGCCCGTCGCGCACGTCGGGCAGGGCGCGCGCCACGATGACGCTCATCGCATAGTCGAGATAGCTCGACTTCATCTCGTCGACGATCGAGATCGTCGCGGTGCCGTCGGGATCGGAGGAGGGTTCGGCGAGCAGGGTCTCGTCGGCCAAGGTCTACGCTTTCGGATTGTTACAGATGTGTGCCAACGGTCTAGGCGCATCCGCACCGAAAGTCACGCGCGCGGACGCCCGTACGCGCGCGTGAGAACGACGAGACGAGCGGGGGCGTCCTACTTCTTGCAGGCGGCCTTGTTGGCGTTGCCCGCCTTGCCGCAATCGTAGGTGATGGTCTTGCCGGTGCTGGTCTTGGTCGTCACCAGCTTGCCCTTGGGCGTCGCCACCGCGGTCTTGGTGGTGGTGCGGCTGGTCGTGGTCGGCTTGCCCATGGCGGGCTTGGTCGTCGTCGTGGTCTTGCTGGTCGCGACCGTCTTCGCCGTCGTCTTGGGCGCGGCCTGGGCGAACGCGGCAGACCCGCAGCACAGCGACGCCGCTGCGAGGAGCGCGAGGGGCAGGGACTTGGTCATGGCATCATCTCCACCTGTCGCGGCGCGCATGTCGCGCCGCCGTGACATCGGGATGCGCCCGTGCTGCTGACGGCGCGATGGCCGCAATATGACGTTTCCGTCACGATACCCGCTGATTAGGGCGTGATCTCTTTCCCCTCGAAATCGAAGAGCTTGCCGCTGTCCGGCGCCTTCAGCCCGTCGATCACGTCGAGCAGTTGCGAGGCGGCGCGGGCGGGCGTGAACAGCGTGCCGGGACGGACGTTCGCCTGGAACGGCTTGGACAAAGCGGTGTCGACCGTACCGGGATGCAGGCCGACGACGATCGACCGGTCGTTGCGGCGCTTCTCCTCGATCGCCAGCGTGCGCACCAGCTGGTTCGCCGCCGCCTTGGCCATGCGATAGCCATACCAACCGCCGAGCCGGTTGTCCGAGATGCTGCCGACCCGGGCCGAGAGGATCGCGAACACCGTACGCCCTTGCCTCGGCATCAGCGGCAACAGGTGCTTGGCGACGAGCGCCGGCCCGATCGCGTTGACCGCGAGCGTGCGGGCGAGCCAGGCCGAATCGAGTTCGCGATAGGCTTTTTCGGGGCCATGCGCCTCATCATGCAGCAATCCGCTGGCGACGATGACCAGCGATGGTGCGGGACCGGCTGCGATCCGCGCGGCGGCGGCGGCGATGCTCGCTTCGTCCTCGATGTCGATCGGGTCGGTCCCGCTGCGCGAGAGCGCGTGGATCGTGTCGAACGCACCCTCGTCGCCGAGCGCCTCGACCAGCGCGCCGCCGATCCCGCCGGAGGCGCCGACGACGACCGCCGCGCTCATCGCACGAACCGCCACTGCGTCTCGGTGCTGGCGTCGGCGTCATAGGCATAGCCGTCGCTGTCGAAGCCGCGCATCGCGTCGATGTCGGTGATGCGGTGCTCGACCATCCAGCGCGCCATCATCCCGCGCGCCTTCTTGGCGTGGAAGCTGACGAAACGATCGCCATCGCGAAAGTCGACCGCGACGACGCGGACGGTTGCCGGAAGCAGCCCGGCGACCGCCGCCCAATATTCCTGGCTGGCGAGGTTGAGGACCACGCCGGCCCCCTCGGCAGCGACATCGTCCGCCAGCATCCTGGCGATACGGTCGCCCCACCAGT
>JBKBTU010000229.1:0-3830 GCA_046290715.1 Sphingomonas sp.
AACCGACCGTCAGATCCTGAAGCAGCTGGCGAGCCTCGCCCGTCGCAAGCGGAACGAGGCGGACCATGGCTGACGCCGGCATGCGCGACTTGATCGCGACGATCGCGGGGTTGCCGGAGGACGAACGCGACGCGCTCGTCCGCAAGCTGACCTTGCCCGCACGGCGCGAACTCGCCGAGCGCTGGGCCGGCGGCTGGGCGCGGCCGGGACAGGTCGCACCGGAGGGGGATTGGCGGATCTGGCTGATCCGCGCGGGGCGCGGCTTCGGCAAGACGCGCGCGGGGGCCGAATGGGTGACCGCGCTCGCCGATGCCGACGCGGAGGCGCGGATCGCGCTGGTCGGCGCGACCGCCGCCGACGTGCGGCGGGTGATGATCGAGGGACCGAGCGGGCTGCGCGCGGTCGCAAAGACCGGCAAAACGCCGCGTTACACGACGGGGCGGGGCGAGGTGCGCTGGCCCAACGGCGCGGTCGCGCACGTCTATTCGGCGGATGCGCCCGAGCAGCTGCGCGGCCCCGAGCATAGTGCTGCCTGGTGCGACGAACTCGCCAAGTGGCGGCGCGGCGATGCCGCCTGGGACAATCTGATGATGGGGATGCGGCGCGGCCCGGTGCCGCGCGTGCTGGTGACGACGACGCCGCGCCCGACCAACCTGATGAAGCGGGTGCTGCGCGCGCAGGGGCTGGTCGAGACGCGCGGGGCGACGCGCGACAATCCGTTCCTGCCGGCCGCCTTCGTCGCGCATGTCGAGGACAGCTATGGCGGCACCGCGCTGGGGCGGCAGGAACTCGACGGCGAGATGATCGAGGATATCGCCGGCGCCTTGTGGTCACGTGCCGGGCTGGAGGCATGCCGCGGGGTGGTGCCGGACGCGCTGGTGCGCGTCGTGGTCGGGGTCGACCCTCCGGCCGGGTCGAGCGACGGCGCGAGCGCCGGCGATGCCTGCGGGATCGTCGCGGTCGGGCTGGACGGCGACGGCGTCGGCCACGTGCTCGCCGATGCGAGCGTCGCCGCCGCCTCGCCCGAAGGCTGGGCAAGGGCGGTGGCTGCCTGCGCCGCGCGGCATGGCGCCGACCGGGTGGTGGCGGAAGCCAACCAGGGCGGCACGATGGTGCGGTCGGTGCTGCTCGCGGCGGATGTGACGCTGCCGGTGACGCTGGTGCGTGCGAGCCGCGGCAAGGCGGCCCGCGCCGAACCGGTGGCGACGCTCTACGACCGCGGCAGGGTGCGGCATGCGGGGCGGTTTGCGGACCTGGAGGACGAGATGTGCGGGCTCGTCGCCGGCGGCGGCTACCAGGGGCCGGGGCGCTCGCCGGATCGCGCCGATGCGTTGGTGTGGGCGCTGAGCGAGCTGATGCTCGGGCGGCGTGCGCCGGCGGGGGTGCGGGGCTTGTAGGGGAGGCGGTCGCCCTCACCCTCACCCTCACCCTCACCCTTCCGGCGCTGCGCGCCTCCCCCCCCGATGGGAGAGGGAAGAGCCGCCGAAGGCGGCGAAGGGTGAGGGTGACGCCCGATGGAGCCGGTGAGTGGCGCTCACTCCTTCCCCGAGCCGGGGAAAATCTGGCGGAAAGGATCATCATGCGGTTGTTCGGGTGGAAGGGGTCGCGCGAGGGCGCGCGGCCGGCGTTGGCGCGTGGCGGCGGCGGGGTGGCGCTGGGCGAGTGGCCGCAATCCTACGAGGCGCAGGTGCGCGCGGCCTATGTCGGCAATGCGATCGCGCAGCGAGCGGTGAAGCTGGTCGCCGAAAGCGTCGCCGCGGCACCGCTGGCGGCGAGCGATCCGGCGCTGACCGCGCTGGTCGCGGCGCGATCGGGCGGGCAGGTGCTGCTGGAAAGCGTAGCGGCGCAGATGCTGCTGCACGGCAACGCCTATGTCCAGGTGCTGCGCGGCGAGGATGGCGGCGCGGCGGCGCTCTATGCGCTGCGCCCCGAGCGGGTGACGGTGGAGGTGGACGCGGGCGGCTGGCCGACCGCCTATCGCTACCAGGTCGGCGAGCGGCGGGTGCGGCTCGACGCCGAGGGGCCGCGGCCCGACGTGGTGCATATCCGGAGCTTCAGCCCGGTCGACGACCATTACGGCATGGGGTGCCTCGGCGCCGCATCGGGCGCGGTCGCCGTGCACAATGCGGCGGGTCGGTGGAACAAGGCGCTGCTCGACAATGCGGCGCGGCCGTCGGGTGCGCTGGTCTACGATCCGGGCGACGGCGCGGCGCTCACCGCCGACCAGTTCGAGCGGCTGAAGGCGGAGATGGAGGCGGGCTTCGCCGGCGCGGGCAATGCCGGGCGGCCGATGCTGCTCGAAGGCGGCCTCAGGTGGCAGGCGCTGTCGCTGAGCCCCGCGGACATGGATTTCGTCGGGCTGAAGGCGGCGGCGGCGCGCGAGATCGCGCTCGCCTTCGGCGTGCCGCCGATGCTGCTCGGACTGCCGGGCGACGCGACCTACGCCAATTACCGCGAGGCGAACCGCGCGCTGTGGCGGCTGACGGTGCTGCCGCTCGCCGGAACGATCCTCGCCGCGCTGGCGCAGGGGCTGGCGGGCTGGGTCGAGGGCGCGGCGCTGGCCGTCGACCTCGACCGCGTGCCCGCGCTCGCCGAGGACCGCGAACGCCTGTGGGCGAGCGTCGCGGCGGCGGACTTCCTGTCGACGGCGGAGAAGCGGGCGATGGTGGGGATGGGGGCCGGGGTCGGGATGGGAGAGGGCGCATGAGCGGCGGGAGCGATACCGGCGTGCTGGCGCAGCTGATGGCGCAGGCGGCGCGCGAGGGCGCCGACCTCGCGACCCTGCGCGCGGTGGCGGAGGAAGCGGGCGAGCTGTCGGCGACGCGGGCGCTGACCCGGCTCGGCCTCTCCGACGAGGCGGCGCGGGCGGATCTCGCCGAACTGCGCGAGCTGCTGGCGGCATGGCGCGACGCCAAGCGCTCGGCGTGGCGGGCGGCGGCGGGCTGGTGCCTGCGGCTGGCGGGCGCGCTGCTGCTGACCGGGCTCGCGGTGAAGCTGGGGTTCGGCGGGTGGCTGAAGTGAAGTTTGCCGGATACGCCGCGCTGTTCGACCGGGCGGACCGGGCGGGCGACGTGATGCGCGCGGGCGCCTTCGCCGGTGCGGGCGCGGTGCCGCTGCTGTGGCAGCACCGCGGGCACGCGGTCGGGCGGATCACCGCGCTGGCGGAGGATGCGCGCGGCCTGCGCGTCGAGGGCGAGGTGGACGATCCGCAGGTGGCGGCGCTAGTCGCGGGGCGGGGGCTCGACGGATTGTCGGTCGGCTACCGGCCGCTTGCGGTCCGGCAGGGCGCGCGGCGCGAGCTGCTGCGGGTGGCGCTCGCCGAGGTGAGCCTGGTCGCGGTGCCGATGCAGCCGGGCGCGCGGATCGACACGATCGATCGTGGTCCTGCGGACGCAGGAACCCAGGACCCCGAGCGGCGCCCTGCGTGACCCTGGGCTCCTGCCTGCGCAGGAGCACGCACATTTTCAACGAGGAGACGAGACATGGACGTGGTCGAGAGGCCGGCGCTGGACGGCGCGCGGGCGGATGCGGCGGATGGTGCTTTCGCGAGCTTCGTGCGGCGCGGCGCGACACTGGAGATGAAGGCGTTCACCGGCGTGACCGGCGATGCCGGCGGCTATGCGGTGCCGCGCGAGATCGATGCGGAGATCGCGAGCGTGCTGAAGGGCGCCTCGCCGATCCGCAGCATCGCGCAGGTGGTGCAGGTGGGGTCGGCGGGATACCGCAAGCTCGTCACCACCGGCGGCACGCCGTCGGGCTGGGCGGCGGAGACCGCGCCGCGGCCGGAGACGGCGACGCCGGTGTTCACCGAACTCGCGCCGCCGATGGGC
>JBKBTU010000229.1:3840-4088 GCA_046290715.1 Sphingomonas sp.
CGTCGAGAGCTGGCTGGCGGGCGAGATCGCGCTCGAATTCGCCAAGGCGGAAGGCGCGGCGTTCGTCGCCGGATCGGGTGTCGGGCGGCCCAAGGGGTTCCTCGCCTCTCCCACCTCCACCGCGAAGGACGGGGTGCGGCCGCAGGGGACGCTGCAATACCTGCCCTCGGGGGCGGCGGCGGACTTCGCGGGGGCGCCCGACGAGCGGCTGATCGACCTGATGCAGTCCTTGCGCGCGCCCTACCGGC
>JBKBTU010000230.1:0-4059 GCA_046290715.1 Sphingomonas sp.
CGTCGGCGAGGACTTTCTGATGGTCGACGACGGCGAGGCCATGACCCGCGCCCTGCGCGACCTCAGCGAGGACGCCGCGCTGCGTGAGGCGCTGGTCGCCTCGGGCCTTGCCACGATCCGCGCGCGACACACCTGCGCGCACCGCGTCGACGAGCTGCTCGCCATCGTCGCCACGCTTCGGACCCCGCTGCACAGGAACGCCGCATGAAGATCGCCTTTTACGGCTCCAGCCTCGTCTCCAGCTACTGGAACGGTGCCGCGACCTATTATCGCGGCATCCTGAAGGCGCTGCATGCGCGCGGGTACCAGATCACCTTCTACGAACCCGACGCGTTCGACCGGCAGCAGCATCGCGACATCGATCCACCGCCCTATGCGAGGTCGGTCGTTTATCCCGCGACCCCCGACGCGCTGGGCGCCGTGCTCGCCGAGGCGGGGGAGGCGGACATCGTCGTCAAGGCGAACGGCGTCGGTGTGTTCGACGCGGAACTGCTGCACGGCATCGTCCGCCACGCCCGCGCCGATGCGCTCAAGATCTTCTGGGATGTCGACGCCGCCGCGACGCTCGACGAGATGCGCGGCGATGCCTCGCACCCGGTCCGCGCGGTCTTGCCCGACCTCGACATGGTGCTGACCTACGGCGGCGGTCCGCCGGTCGTCGACGCCTATACCGGCTTCGGCGCCGCGCAATGCGTCCCCGTCTACAACGCGCTCGATCCGGACACGCATCATCCCGTTCCCCGCGACGAACGCTTCGCGTGCGATCTTGCCTTCCTCGGCAACCGGCTGCCCGATCGCGAGGCGCGGGTGGAGGAATTCTTCCTCAAGCCCGCCGCGACGCTGCCCGATCAAAGCTTCCTGATCGGCGGCAACGGCTGGGAGACGAAGGCGATGCCGGCCAACGTCCGCCATCGCGGACACGTCTACACCGCCGAGCACAATGCCTTCAACTGCACGCCCCGCGCGGTGCTCAACGTCGCGCGCGACAGCATGGCGCATATCGGCTTTTCGCCGGCGACGCGGGTGTTCGAGGCGGCGGGTGCGGCAGCCTGCCTGATCACCGACGCCTGGGAGGGGATCGAGCAGTTCCTGGCACCCGACCGCGAGGTGCTGGTCGCCCGCGACGGCCAGGACGTCGCCGATCATCTCGCCGCGCTCACCCCCGAGAGGGCGGAGGCGATCGGCCGTGCGGCGCTGGCCCGCGTGCTCGCCGAGCACACCTACGATCTGCGCGCCGAGCAGGTCGACGCGCTGTTCCGGACGCAGCGGGTGAGGGAGGCGGCATGAAGCTCGTCGTCCTCGGTCTCAGCCTGGGTTCGTCCTGGGGCAACGGTCACGCCACGACCTTCCGCGCCTTGCTGAAGGCGTTCGCGGGGCGGGGCCACGAGGTGCTGTTCCTCGAACGCGAGGTGCCCTGGTATGCCGGTGCCCATCGCGACCTGCCCGACCCCGACTTCTGCCGGCTCGCCTATTACACGGACCTCGATGATCTCGCCCGCTGGCGCCCGGCGATCGCGCAAGCCGATGCGGTCATCGTCGGCTCCTATGTCCCCGACGGCGTCGCGGTCGCCAGGCTGGTGCAGGATTGGGCTGCGGGGGTCACCGCCTTCTACGACATCGACACGCCGGTGACGCTCGCCAAGCTTGCCCGCGGCGACTTCGAATATCTCGCGCCGGACGTCATCCCGGATTTCGATCTCTACCTCAGCTTCACCGGCGGTCCGACGCTCGACCGGCTGGAGCGCGAATTCGGCTCGCCCGCGGCACGCGCGCTTTATTGCTCGGTCGATACCGCCGCCTACCGCCCGCTCGACGTGCCGAAGCGCTGGGACCTCAGCTATCTCGGCACCTACAGCGACGATCGCCAGCCGACGCTCACCCACCTGCTGATCGACGTCGCGCGCGCCCAGCCGGATCGCCGCTTCGCCGTCGCCGGCCCGCAATATCCCGCCGATATCGACTGGCCCGCCAACGTCGAGCGGATCGAGCATCTGCCGCCCGCCGACCATGCCGCTTTCTATTCCGCCTCGCGCTTCACGCTCAACGTCACCCGCGCCGACATGATCGCGGCGGGCTGGTCGCCGTCGGTGCGGTTGTTCGAGGCGGCCGCCTGCGGCACCCCGATCATCTCGGACCGGTGGGCGGGGCTCGACACGATCTTCGCCGAGGGGAGCGAGATCATCCTCGCCGACACCACCGAGGACGTGATCGCGGCGCTCGACCGCGACGCGGCGACGCTGGGCGATGCCGCCCGCGCGCGCGTGCTCGCCGCGCACGGCGCCGACACGCGGGCCACCGAACTCGAAGCCTATCTGACCGAAAGCCGATCCATGACCGACAGCATCCCTGCAACACTCGTCGCCGGCGGCGCGGGCTTCATCGGCTCGCATCTGTGCCGGGCGCTGCTCGACCGCGGCGAGCATGTCGTCTGCGTCGACAACTTGCAGACGTCGCGCCCGTCGAACCTGTCCGCCTTGCGCGATCATCCCCGCTTCACCTTCATCGAAGCGGACGTCGTCGAGGCGCTGCCGAGCGCGGTGACCGAACGCCGCTACGCGCGCATCTACAATCTCGCCTGCGCCGCCTCGCCGCCGCAATATCAGGCGGACCCCGAACATACGATGCTGACCAACGTCGTCGGTACCGACCGACTGCTGCGCCTCGCCGAGCAGCATGGGGCGCGGTTCCTGCTGACCTCGACCAGCGAGGTGTACGGCGATCCGGAACACCACCCGCAGCAGGAGGGCTATCGCGGCTTCGTCAGCTGCACCGGTCCGCGGGCGTGCTACGACGAGGGCAAGCGAGCCGCCGAGGCGCTGACGTTCGACTTCGCGCGGATGAAGCGGGCGGAGGTGCGCGTCGCGCGCATCTTCAACACTTATGGTCCCAACATGAATCCCGACGACGGTCGCGTCGTCTCCAACCTCATCTGTCAGGCGCTCTCGGGCGAGCCGATCACCATCTACGGCGACGGCAGCCAGACCCGCAGCTTCTGCTACGTCTCCGACCTCGTCGCCGGCCTGATCGCGCTGATGGATGCCGAGTTCGCGGAGTTCGAGCCGGTCAACCTCGGCAACCCGAACGAGATGACGATCAACGAACTGCTGGGGCACGTCGTCGCGTTGACCGGCACCGATGCGGAGGTCGTCCAGCGCCCGCTGCCGATCGACGATCCGCGCCGCCGCCGGCCGGACATCGGCCGGGCCAAGGCCTTGCTCGGCTGGGAACCGCTTGTCGCGCTCGACGAGGGGCTCGCCAGGACCTGCGCGTGGTTCGCCGAGGAGATCGGTGCGCCGGCTGCTTCCGATCGCTTGGCGTGCGCAGCGGAATAGGCCCGATGGGGAACGTTACGCCCTCGTTTCGGTTGGACCCCGTGATGAATGACACCGTCACGCTCCGCCCGGACGATGCCGACGAGGCACGTCACCCGCTCACCGGCCGCTTCCTGCTCGGGAGGGGCCGCGATCGGATGACCGAAGAGGAGCGTCGGGTTCTCGAAGACGCGGCCACCGCGGTAAAGGATTACCCCGCACGTCACACGTTGGTGCGCCGCGGCGAACCCGTGTCGATGAGCATGATGCTGATCGAGGGATACGTCACCCGCTTCATGGACGATCGGGAGGGGTATCGCCAATTGGTGTCGGTGCACATTCCGGGAGACTTCGTCGATCTGCACGGCTTTCCGACCGGGCGGCTCGATCACGACGTCGGAACGCTCGGGCCGGTCAAGATGGCGCTGTTTGAGCACGAGACCTTGGTGGGCATCACCGAGCGGCATCCGCGTCTCACCCGGTTCCTGTGGTTCGCGACCCTGATCGATGCGGCGATGCACCGCGAGTGGATCTTTCGACTGGGCCGGCTTGGCGCAGAGGGGCGGCTCGCGCACTTGTTCTGTGAACTCAACGCCCGATTGGAAATGGTCGGTCTGGCGCGGGACGGGCGGTTCGACCTGCCGCTCACCCAGCCCGATCTCGCCGATGCCTGCGGGCTGACTGGCGTGCACGTCAACCGCACTCTGCGGAGCCTGCGCGTACAGGTCCTAGTCTCGTTCCGCAACGG
>JBKBTU010000231.1:0-2200 GCA_046290715.1 Sphingomonas sp.
CCGCTTGGCCTTGACCGGATCGCCGACCATCACCGGCACGATGTGCGTCTCGCCGAGCATCACCGGCAACCCCGCATCGTCCAGCATCGTCTTGAGCAACGCGGCCGAGGCCTGCTGCCCCTCGCGCTCCTCGCTCGACGCCTTGAGGTGGCGCACGCTCGCCAGCACGCCCGCGACGAGCACCGGCGACAGGCTGGTGGTGAAGATGAAGCCCGGTGCATAGGAACGGATGACGTCGATGATCGTCTGATCGGCGGCGATATAACCGCCCATCACGCCGAACGCCTTGCCCAGAGTCCCTTCGATGATCGTCAGCCGGTGCGCGACGCCGTCCCGCTCCGATATGCCGCCACCGCGCGCGCCGTACATGCCGACCGCGTGCACTTCGTCGAGGTAGGTCAGCGCATTGTACCGATCGGCGAGGTCGCAGATCGCCGCGATCGGCGCGACGTCCGCCTCCATCGAATAGACGCTCTCGAAGGCGATCAGCTTCGGCACCGACGGGTCTTCGGCGGCGAGCAGTTCCTCGAGATGGGCGAGATCGTTGTGGCGGAAGATCCGCTTTTCGCAGCCCGCATTGCGGATGCCGGCGATCATCGAGGCGTGGTTGAGCTCGTCCGAGAAGATCACGCAGCCGGGCAGGATCTTGGCCAGCGTCGACAGCGTCGCCTCGTTCGACACATAGCCGCTGGTGAACAGCAGCGCGCCTTCCTTGCCGTGCAGGTCCGCGAGTTCGGCCTCCAGGTCGACGTGGTAATGCGTGTTGCCGCCGATGTTGCGGGTGCCACCCGATCCAGCACCGACGTCGTGCAGCGCCTCCTCCATCGCCGCGATCACCTTGGGATGCTGGCCCATCGCGAGATAGTCGTTCGAGCACCAGACGGTGATCGGCTTCGGTCCGTTGTGCCCGGCGAAGCAGCGCGCATTGGGGAACATCCCCTTGTTGCGGAGGATGTCGATGAAGACCCGGTACCGGCCTTCGGCGTGAAGGCGATCGATCGCCTGGGTGAAGATACGCGAATAATCCACACGCGCGTCCGTGCCGTCGCTGCTCATGGCACCGCCGTGTACCTGCACGAAAGGCGGGTTTCCAGTGGATAAAGGGACTGACCGTAATCGAGCGGGTGGACATTTTGTCCCAGTGTCATCCAACCAGGATCTTCCCTTACCGCGGACGTGCTCCGGAAATAAGGGATCGAGCCCCCCTACAGCGCTTCGATCTCGCGAATTCCGTAACCCGCAAGCGCCGGTGCCAGGGCCCGCTCGGCATCTCCCAGTCGCGTGAACACCGCGCGATGGATCGGTTCGGCGGGCCATGCCTGACCATCGGTCAGGAACGCGATCCGCCGCGCGATTCCGGGTCCGCCGTCGACGAATCGGACGCCGGGCACCGCCGCCGCCAGGTCCGCCTCGACTAACGGGAAATGCGTGCAGGCATTGACGATCACGTCGATCGCGCCGCCGCCCGGCTGGTCAAACAGCCCGGCGAGCACCGCGCGGATGCGCTCGGGCTCCGGCGCGTCGCCGGCGAGCTTGGCTTCCGCCAGTCGCACCAGGTCCGCCGATCCATGGCGCAGCACCGTGCAGTCGGCGGCGAAGCGCGCGGCGAGATCGTCGACATAGGCCTGGCGCACCGTCGCCTCGGTGCCGAGCACGCCGATGACGCGACTGCGCGTGAGCAGCGCGGCGGGCTTGATCGCCGGCACCGTGCCGACGACGGGAAGGTCGAGCGCCGCGCGCACCGCCGGTAGCGCGATCGTCGAGGCGGTGTTGCACGCGATCACCACCAGCCGCGGCCGATACCGCTCGACCAGCCGGCCGAGCAGCGCCGGCACGCGCGCCGCAATCTCCGCCTCGCTCTTGGTTCCGTAGGGAAAGCCTGCGGAATCCGCGGCATAGACGATCGGTGCGCGCGGCAGCAGCGCCTGCGTCGGTGCCACCACCGACAATCCGCCGACGCCGGAATCGAAGAACAGGATCGGCGCGTCGTGCATGATGGCGCTCCTTAATGGCGGTGCGCCGATCCGCAACCGCCATGACACCGCGCGCCTTGCGCTAAGTTGGCACGGAGGCATTGGCGTCGTCGCGACAAAGCCGCTATGGATGGGGCAAGACGAAGGGGGCGGCTTGCACACCGAAGTTCTTTGGATCGCACCGGCATGCGCGCTCGTGCTCGGCTATCTGCTGGGCTCGATCCCTT
>JBKBTU010000231.1:2296-4058 GCA_046290715.1 Sphingomonas sp.
GGGGCGGCTTGCACACCGAAGTTCTTTGGATCGCACCGGCATGCGCGCTCGTGCTCGGCTATCTGCTGGGCTCGATCCCGTTCGGCGTCATCCTGACGCGGCTCGGCGGCGCGGGTGATCTGCGCAGCGTCGGTTCGGGCAACATCGGCGCGACCAACGTGCTGCGCACCGGCCGCAAGGGGCTGGCGGCGGCGACCCTGCTGCTCGATCTCGCCAAGGGCGCGGCCGCGGTCTGGCTCGCCGAATGGCTGTTTCCCGGTGACGGTGCGATCGCCGCGGCGGCCGCCTTCCTCGGCCATTGCTACCCCGTCTGGCTCGGCTTCCGGGGCGGCAAGGGCGTCGCGACGCTGATGGGCATCGTCCTCGCGCTGCATTGGCCGATGGGCCTCGTCTATGCCGTCGTCTGGCTCGGCCTGCTCGCGACCCTGCGGATATCGTCGGTCGCGGGCATGGCCGCGGCGGTGAGCGCGCCGGTCAGCGGCGCGGTCTTCGGCCGGTTCGACCTCGTCATGCTGCTGCTCGCGCTCGCCGCCATCGTGCTGTGGAAGCATCGCGACAACATCGAACGGCTGGTGAGCGGCGTCGAACCGCGGATCGGCCGCAAGGGCGCTGCACAGGATGGCTGAGCGCGACGTCGCGCGCCTCCGCCTCATTCGCACCGCCGGGGTCGGCCCGGTCACCTATCGCCAGTTGATCGCCCGGTTCGGCACGGCCGAAGCGGCGATCGCGATGCTGCCGACGCTCGCCCGCCGCGGCGGCGGCAGCGCGCCGCGGGTCGCCGACGAGGCGCAGATCGATCGCGAGATGACGGCGACGGCGCGGCTCGGCGCACGCTACCTGTTCCTGGGCGATCCGGACTATCCCGCGCTGCTGGCGGAACTCGACACCGCGCCGCCCGCACTGATCGTCCGGGGGGACGTAGCGCTCGCCGACGCCATGACCATCGCGATCGTCGGCGCGCGCAACGCATCGGCGGCCGCGTGCCGCTTCGCCCGCACGCTCGGGCATGCCCTGGCGGTGGAGGGCGCGACCGTGGTCTCCGGTCTCGCCCGCGGCATCGACACCGCCGCGCATGTCGGCGCCATGCCGCGCACCATCGGCGTGATCGCGAGCGGCATCGACATCGTCTTCCCGCCCGAAAATGCCGCCTTGCAGGAAGAGGTCGCGCAAACCGGCTTGCTGATCGCCGAGCAGCCGCCCGGTACCCAGCCGCTCGCGCGCCACTTCCCCTCGCGCAACCGGATCATCGCCGGACTCGCGGTCGGCACGGTGGTGGTCGAAGCGGCGCCGCGCTCGGGGTCGCTCATCACCGCGCGGCTGGCGACGGAGGCGGGGCGCGAGGTGATGGCGGTGCCGGGCAGCCCGCTCGATCCGCGCGCGCAAGGCTGCAACCTGCTCATCCGCGATGGCGCGACGCTGATCCAGAACGCCGCCGACGTGCTCGAACAGGTCCGCCCGATCGACGCGCGCGCCGTCAGGGCGCCGATCCACGGCTATGGTGCGCCGCCGCCCGCCGATGCCGATGACGCCGACCGCGCCCGTATCGTCGGCCTGCTCGGCCCGGTTCCCGTGCCCGTCGACGAACTCATCCGGCAGAGCGGCATCGCCCCCGCGATCCTCCAGACCGTGCTGCTCGAACTCGAACTCGCCGGCCGGCTGGAACGGCACGCGGGCGGACGGGTCAGCCTCGCCTGACGCTATTTCCTGAGGTGCACCGACGCGAGATAGCGCGCCGCCGTCGCCGCGTCGGCAGCATCGGCCT
>JBKBTU010000232.1:0-916 GCA_046290715.1 Sphingomonas sp.
GTTCGGCCGGATCTACAATTTCTGGCGCGATGCCGATCACCCGCAGGGCATCTGGCGCTGGACGACGCCCGCCGATTATGCCGGCACCACGCCGCGCTGGACGACGGTGCTCGATCTCGACGCGCTGTCGAAGGCGGAGGGTAAGAAATGGGTGTGGAAAGGCGCATCCTGCCTCCAGCCCGACGAGCGTCTCTGCCTGCTCGCGCTGTCCGAGGGTGGCGAGGACGCGATCAGCTATCGCGAGTTCGACCTCGCCGCCGGCCGCTTCGTCGAAGGCGGCTTCGCGCTGCCGAAATCGAAACAGGGTGCGTCCTGGCTCGACAAGGACACGTTGCTCGTCAGCCGCGACTGGGGGCAGGGGACGATGACCGCGTCCAGCTATCCCTTCGTCGTCAAGGCGGTGAAGCGTGGCCAGCCGCTCGAGGCCGCGAAGGAGATTTTCCGCGGCCAGCCGACCGATCAGCTCGGCACCTATGCCGGCGTCATTACCGACGGCCAGGGCAACCGGCTGGTAACGATCGTCCGCCGCACGACCTTCTTCGGCGGCGAGACGCACGTCTGGACGCCCGCGGGCACGAAGAAGCTCGATATTCCCGCACGCGCCTTTCCGGCCGGAATGGTCGCGGGCCGGGTGCTCTTCCAGACCAGCGATCCGTGGGGCGCGGTGCCTGCAGGCGCGGTCGCCTCGGCGCCGCTCGCCGAGGTACAAGCCGGCACGGTGAAGCCCGTGGTGTTGTTCGCCCCCAACCCGCGCCAGTCGGTGGATGAGGTGGTGACCACCAAGGACCATGTCGTCCTTATCTACAACGACAATGTCCGCGGCCGCGCCGCCGTCTACACGCCCGCGAACGCGGGCTGGACGGCGCGCCCGATCGCGCTGCCCGACAACGTCTCGCTCGGCGTCGCCAGCGCCGAC
>JBKBTU010000232.1:996-4036 GCA_046290715.1 Sphingomonas sp.
CAGGGCGGGCGCGCCGGTCAAGACGATGCCGGCACGGTTCGACGCCGCCGACCTCGTCGTCGAACAGCATGAGGCGACCTCGACCGACGGCACCAAGGTGCCCTATTTCGTAGTCCACCGCCGCGGCCTGACGCTCGATGGCACCACGCCGACGATCATGACGGCCTATGGCGGGTTCGAGGTGTCGATGCTGCCGACCTATGCCGCGACCGTCGGCAAGCTGTGGCTGGAGCGCGGCGGCGCCTATGTACTCGCCAACATCCGCGGCGGCGGCGAGTTTGGCCCGGCCTGGCACGATGCCGGCCGCAAGACCAAGCGGCAGGTGATCTACGACGATTTCGCCAGCGTCGCGAAGGACCTCATCGCGCGCCGCATCACCAGCCCGCAGACGCTCGGCATCTACGGCGGCTCGAACGGCGGCCTGCTAATGGGCGTCGAGTTCAACCAGCATCCCGACCTGTGGAAGGCGGTGACCATCCAGGTGCCGCTGCTCGACATGATCCGCTACGAGCAGATTGCAGCGGGCGCATCCTGGGTCGACGAATACGGTTCGGTCGACGTGCCGGCGGAAAAGGCGTTCCTCGAGACGATCTCGCCGTATCAGAACATCAAGAAGGGCGTCGCCTATCCGGAACCCTATATCTGGACGACGACGAAGGACGACCGCGTCGGCCCGCAGCACGCCCGCAAGTTCGCCGCGCGGCTGAAGGAATACGGGCTGCCCTATCTCTTCTACGAGGACACCGCCGGCGGTCATTCGGGTGACGCCGACATCGAGCAGGGCGCCCGCCTCCAGGCGCTCCAGATGACCTATTTCGCGCAGAAGCTGATGGGGCCGGCGAAGGCGGAGACGGCGGCGAAGTAGGCATCGTCCGCCACGCCGGCACCGGTCGGCGTGGCGGAGGAAGTGTCCGTAGAGCACGATCCGCCGCGACGTTCGCTGACGGTCGCCGGCGTTCAATAGCTGTGCTCACTCAACTATGGGATGGCCTTAGCACCATCGTCATTGATCACCGCCGTTCTCCGATGTCCGCTGACAGCCAAATCAAAAGTGAGCATGAATGGGCACGAGACGGTGGCGTGGCACGATGGCGCGCTCGTTCGGCCGGCTTACGGTTCGCGAGCTTTCGGCATTGAAGCGGCGCGGCAGCGCTGCTGGACGACTCGCCAAAAGCGCAGTGGCTGCTCGGCGACCGCGGCTACGACGCCGATCCGTTCAGGGACGCTCTCCAGGCCAAGGGCATCTATCCATCCGGGCCGACGATCGCGCAACGAGCCGGTCAGATACGACAAGCGTCATGGCCGTGCCGCAGCCGCATCGATCATGTTCGGCCGCCTCAGGGACTGGCGCCGGGTCGCCACCCGCTGCGATCGCGTCCAGCGGCCTTCTTTTCCCTCGTTGCTCTCGCTGCCACCGGGAACGGGGATGGTGCCCCGGCGACCGAAACTGGGTCAATGCGGCGACAACCCCAATTCGACGCCGGTCTTGTCGTGCATCGCGAAGCGGTCGACGAGATCGGCACTGGCCTGGTTGTACCCGATCACCTCGACGTCACGTCCGTCGCGGCGCAGGCGGGCGACGATCTTGTCCAGCGCGCCCACGCCCGAAATGTCCCAGAAGTGCGCGTGGGTCACGTCTATCACGACACGTCTCGCCGCCCCCTCCGCCTGGAACGCGCGGGTGAAACGGTCGACCGAGGCAAAGAAGATCTCGCCGGCGACGCGATAGGTCGCCTGGGC
The DNA here is from genome assembly GCA_046290715.1 of Sphingomonas sp. GTDB lineage: Bacteria > Pseudomonadota > Alphaproteobacteria > Sphingomonadales > Sphingomonadaceae > Sphingomonas. The sequence goes on from JBKBTU010000232.1 coordinate 2,737, forward strand.
GCCGTCGGCGGTTTCCTCGCGCTCGACCGAGAACATCCGCCGCACCTTGCCGGCGAAGAAGATGCCGGACAGCAGAACACCGGCGAGTACGCCGAGTGAGAGATCGCGCGTCGCGACGACCACCACGACTGTCGTCAGCATGACGACAGACGAGGTCGGTGGATGACGGCGCAGGTTGGCGATCGAGTTCCAGCTGAAGGTGCCGATCGACACCATGATCATGACGGCGACGAGCGCCGGCATCGGCACGCGCCCGACATACGGCCCAAGCACCGCCAGCAGGAACAGCAGGAACCCGCCGGCGACGAAGGTCGACAGGCGGCCGCGACCACCGGAGGTGACGTTGATGACCGACTGACCGATCATCGCGCAGCCGCCCATGCCGCCGAAGAAGGCCGCGACCATGTTCGATCCGCCCTGGCCGGCGCACTCGAGTCGCTTGTCGCTGTCGGTGTCGGTCATGTCGTCGACGATCTGTGCGGTAAGCAGCGATTCGAGCAGTCCGACCGCCGCCATCGTAAGAGAATAGGGCAGGATGATCCGCAGCGTCTCGAGCGTCAGCGGCACGTCAGGGAAGGTGACGCTGGGCAGCCCTTCGGGCAGTTTGCCCATGTCGCCGACCGTGTTGACGCTGAGGCCCATGCCGATGCTGATCGCGCTGAGGACGAGGATAGCCACCAGCGGCGACGGCACCGCCTTGGTGACGCGCGGCAGACCGTAGATGATGACGAGGCCAGCGGCCACCATCGCGTAGCTATCCCATCCGACGTTGGTCAGCTGGGGCAGCTGCGCCATGAAGATCAGGATGGCGAGCGCGTTGACGAAACCCGTGATGACCGAACGGGACACGAACTGCATGACGAGGTCGAGCCGCAGCATACCCGCGGCGATCTGGATGAGCCCCATCAGGATCGTTGCGGCAAAGAGGTATTCGACACCGTGCTCGCGGACGAGCGGGATCACCACGACGGCAACCGCCGCAGTCGCCGCGGAAATCATGCCGGGCCGGCCACCGATCAGCGAGATGGTGAGGGCGATGGCCACCGATGCATAGAGGCCGACGCGCGGGTCAACGCCGGCGATGATCGAAAAACCAATGGCCTCCGGAATGAGGGCAAGCGCAACGACGATACCAGCGAGGACGTCGCGGCGGGCAGCGGCGCCGTCAGTGAACCACTGGCGGCGATAGGAAGCGAAATCGAATGTCATGGAAAGTCCACATCAGGGCACATGGCGCAGCAAACGTCGCAGGCAGGTTGCATGTGTGATGTTGTCCGGCGGATTGGCGGCCGGAATAGCC
>JBKBTU010000233.1:0-1855 GCA_046290715.1 Sphingomonas sp.
CGTTGCCCGACCGAAGCCTGGAGGCGACGCTCTATCTCTTCCATCCGGCGGTGCGCGACGTGCCGCTGTGGTTCGATCGCTCCCGCACCGCGATCGAGACGCGCGATCTGTTCCGCGACGCCGCGCCCGCTAGTGCCGACCCGGTCGCGTTCGCGCCGCCGGGCGGTACGACCGCATCGGGTTTGCGGCAGGTCTATGCAAGCGCCGGTGGCGCGTATCGCAGCACCGCGCTGGCCGTGATCCCGGTCGGCGGCTGGATCGTCGCGATCCGTATGAGCGGACGAACGCTGACCGCGGATCAGCTCGATCAACGGCTGCAGCAGGTGGTGGCTGCGATCCGCTGGCCCATGACCACCGCCGCCGCACCCGCCGCCGTGCCGGTCAAGGCCTGCGCCTCGCCGCTCGCTTTCGGTAAGGCCAAGGTGATGAAGGCGGACGGTGCAGACCTGCTGATCAATCTCGCCCTCGCCGGCACCGTGTCGCAGAAGGCCAAGGCCGAGCCGGCCGCCGGACCGCCGCCGGTCTGGTGCCGCGAGGGCAAGGGGCTGACCGAATACGGCATCTACCGCGTCGATGGCGTGGCAGGTTACACCATGGCACTTTACGACGCCGGACGGGTGGTCAGCGTCTTCCCGTCGATCATGGGGCAGGTCGACCAGACCGGTACCTATTCGGTCACGTTAAAGGATGTGGACGACAGCGCCTCCGCCTTTCCCTCGTTCAGCGCGATGCCGTCGCCTCGTCAGGTGTGGGAATTGGTCAAAGCGGGCAGGACGAGCGGACGCGTTGCAGGCAGGACGGTGACCATCGATGCCGGGGCGCTGAAATAGCGCGACCCGTCGCGGCAACGCTTTCGCCCGGGCAGGGCCGGACCTAGAAGCACTGTATGACCCATGCCGTTCGTGCCGCCACTGCGCTTCTCCTGCTGCTCGCGCCGCTGCCCGCCGGCGCGCAGCAGGACGCCGCAGCCACTTTCGCCGCGCTGCGCGATGTCGACGGGCGGATGGCGGCGATCGCCTACCGGCTGACGACCGCCAATGCGGGACTCTGCCGGCGGCTGGCGCCGACCCCGGGCTGGGCGATCCATGCGCTCGGCCAATACGATCCGGCTTTGCGTGACCAGGCGCGACGCAGCTTCGGGTTCGAGGCGCCGATCGCGGTGGAGGCGGTGGTGCCGGGATCGCCGGCGGCGGCTGCCGGGGTGCGGGCCGGGGATTCGATCGTCAGCGTCGACGGCGTCGCGTTGGATGCCGCCGTGCCGGGCAAGGAGACGAGCAGCGCGGCGCGCGACGCGGCGGTCGAGGCGATCGCCGGCCTGCCCGCGACGCGGCCGCTGTCGGTCGCGTTACTGCGCGACGGCCATGCGCGCACGGTGCGGATCGCCGCATCGCCGGGCTGTCGCAGCGCGTTCGAGGTGCTGCTCGGGCCGAAGATGGAGGCGTCGGCGGACGGCCGGATCGTCCAGATCGGCGTGCGCTTCTTCGAACGGTATAGCGATGACGAAGTCGCGGTAGTCGTCGCGCACGAATTGGCGCACAACATCCTGCGCCATCGCGAGCGGCTCGACGCGGCGGGCGTCAAGCGCGGCTTGCTGTCGGAGGTCGGGCGCAATGGCCGGCTGTTCCGCCTGACCGAGGATCAGGCGGACCTGCTCGGCCTCCATCTGCTGCGCAACGCGGGCTACGACCCGCAGATCGCGGTACGCTTCTGGCGCGAGCATGGCGGCGACGTCGACGGTGGCCTGTTCCGCAGCCGCACGCATCCCTCTTCGTCCGCACGCGCCAAGGCGCTGGAGGCGGCAATCGCCAGCATCCCGGCGAACGCGCCGCGGCCGTACGAGCCGGGCCTGATCGCG
>JBKBTU010000233.1:1909-4005 GCA_046290715.1 Sphingomonas sp.
GGTCGGCGACGTTGCGCATCGGGCGGCCGGTGACGAACGCGGCGAGGTTGTCGAGGAACAAAGCGGCGCCGCGCTGGAACATCGTCGCCTGGCTGCGCCCGGACAGATGCATCGAGATCATGCAATTGGGCGCGGTCCACAGCGGATGGCCCGCGGGCAGCGGCTCGGGGTCGGTGGGGTCGAGGAAGGCGCCGGCAATGCCGCCATCGGTGAGCGCGGCGAGCAAGGCCGCCTCGTCCACCATGTCGCCGCGCGCGATGTTGACGAGCCAGGCCGAGCGCGGCATCGCCGCCAGCTCCTCGGGTCCGATCAGTGCCTTGGTCGCTTCGGTCGAGGGGGCGGCGAGCACCAGCCAGTCCACCTCGCCCAGTCGCGCGCGCCAGGCGTCCGGGGGCAGCGTGCCGTCGCGGCCGGAGCGGGTGACGCCGGTCACCGCGACGCCGAAGGCGGCGAGGCGTTCGCCGATCAGGCGGCCGATCGTGCCATAGCCGATCACTAGCGCCGACGTGCCGTCGAGTTCGACCTTGCCCGGCGCGTCTTTCAGCCACTCCTGCCGGTCGGCGGCACGGATCACCGTGTCGAACCGCTTCGCCGCGGCGAGCATGCCCAGCACCGCATATTCCGCCACCGCCACCGCATTGATGCCGGCACCGTTGGTCAGCACCACGCCGCGCTCGCGGAGCAGGTCGAGCGGAAAGGCATCGAGCCCGGCGTAGATCGTCGACACCCATTTGAGCTTCGGCCCGCTCGCCCGGATCGCTTGCTCGGTCAGCCGGGTCGGCTGCATGTCGACCCAGGCGATATCGGCATCGGCGATCATCGCCTGCGCCTCGTCCGGCGTGGTGAACCAGGCGGCATCGATCCCCGGGGGCGGACCCGGCTCGATCAGGCTGCGGGCGATTGCGGGCAGTACGGCCTTCATGACGTCACCTTCCAGTCCCAGCCGAGCGGATCACCGTCCATCACCTCGACGCCGAGGCCGGCGAGTTCGTCACGAATCGCGTCGGAACGCGGAAAGTCCTTCGCAGCTCGCGCTTCGCGCCGTTCGGCGAGGCGGAGGGCGATGCCGTCCTCGTCGATGCCGGCGTGCGCCGGACGGACGCGCAGGTCTTCGCGCGCGAGGCTGAGCAGGCCGAGGCCGAGCACCGCATCGAATTCGGCGAGCGCGGCCAGCCGATCCTGCGGGGCGACGCGCTTGTCGGCGAGCAACTCATCGAGCACCGGCAGCGCCTTGGGCGTGTTGAGATCGTCCGATAGCGCCGCATCGAGCCGCTCGCGATACGGCGCGGCGTCGGCGGCGCCCTTGCCGTCCCCCCGCGCGCGCAGCGCCGCGACGGTCTGCACCAGCCGCTTCAGCCGCGTCTGCGCGGCGGCGAGATTGTCCCAGGAAAATTCGAGCTCGCTGCGGTAATGCGCCTGGAGGCACATCAGCCGATAGGCGAGCGGGTGGAAGCCGCGCTCGACCAGCGCCGGCAGCGTCAGGAAGCCGCCAGCCGACTTGGACATCTTGCCGCCGCGGTCGACGACGAAATTGTTGTGCATCCACAGCGTCGCGCCGCTGTCCGCGGTGCCGCTATAGGCTTGGTTCTGCGCGATCTCGTTGGGATGATGGATTTCGCGGTGATCGATGCCGCCGGTGTGGATATCGAAATGGGCGCCCAGATACTGGCGGCTCATCACCGAACATTCGAGGTGCCAGCCCGGCGCGCCCCGGCCCCAGGGACTGTCCCATTCCATCTGGCGGTGCTCGTCGGGCGCGCTCGCGCGCCAGATCGCGAAATCGGCGGCATTGCGCTTGCCCGCCACCGCCTCGATCCGGCCCTCGGCCGGGCCGTCCTCGCGCGCGCCGGCGAGGCGTCCATAGTCCGGCACCGTCGACGTATCGAAATAGAGGCCGTCGGGCAGGCGGTAGCAATGCCGGTCGGCGATCGCCTCCCCGAACGCGATCATCCCCTCGACATGGTCGGTGGCGAGCGGGAAATGCGCGGGGTCGCGGACGTTGAGCTTCCTCAGATCCGACTTGAACGCCTGCGTGTAATGGTCGGCGATTGCCCAGATATCTTGGCCGCTCGCCTTGGCGGCCGCCTCCATCTTGT
>JBKBTU010000234.1:0-3749 GCA_046290715.1 Sphingomonas sp.
GCGTCTATGCCGAAAAGAAGAAGGACGGCGCCGGCGCTGCCGCGTGATGCCGGCCTGAACCGATCGAGGGAGGGGCGTCGTGCGAGCGGCGCCCCTTTTTCGTGGTGGCCCGATCGCGTTGATACGGTGGACACCGGAAGGCGTGATCGTCCCCTTTGGGGGATGCTGTCAATTTACAGTGTCTTGAGACCGAGGTCGTCGAGGGCGCAGCTCTTGCGGAACGTTCGTGCAACCCCTTCCGTCATGCCGGACGTGTTCCGGCATCCACGGCGCAGCGTAGCCAGACGCCATTGATTGCGCGGCCCGGTGGACCCCGGAACCAGTCCGGGGTGACGGATCGCATGTGACATGGTGGCCTTTGCATCAGCATCTGCTTCGCGAGGACATCCGGCAGGTGGCAGGCCATGATACTGTCCCGACCGCCTCATCTGTCGTTAACGCGTACCGCCGCATGACAGCCGCGCAAGGAACGGGACGACGATGACGGATCTCTCTCTCGATACGACCACAGCGCCCGCCTGGCGACACGGCCGCGGTCCGCTTCGCGTCCTCCCCGCCTTGCTGTTCCGCGATCGCCAGCCGGGCATAGCGATCCTCGTCGGCTGGCTGCTCACCATCGCGGGCAGTACCGCGCTCAGCTTCGTCATCGCGCGGATCGCGCCCGATCATGCCGGGCCGGACCTCGGCGATACCTCGGCGCCGGTGAAGCTGTTCCTCGTCGCGCTGTTCAGCCCGGTGGTGGAGACGCTGATCATGGCGGCGATCCTTGGCGTGCTGCTCCGGCTGCTGCGGCCATGGCAGGCGGTGGTGGCCAGCGCCGCCATCTGGGGCGTGCTGCACAGCCTCGCCTCGCCCTGGTGGGGGGCGGTGATCTGGTGGCCGTTCCTGATCTTCTCGACGCTCTACGTCACCTGGCGAGGCCGGGGTTTCTGGCGCGCCGTCGCGCTGGTCGCCGCGGTGCACATCCTCCAGAACCTGTTCCCGACGATCCTGATCGTGATGGGGCATTGACGAGCGCTCTGGTGTGACAGAAGTGGCTCGCCTAGGTTGGGGGATATGACGTTGACCTCGACTTATCGCGACCAGGGCTATGTCGCGCTGCCCGGCCTGTTTCCGCCAGAGGTCCTGCTCGCCTTCTACCAGATGATGCAGGCCGATCTGGCGGCGGCGGGGAAGCCGTTGCAGAGCTTCACCGCGCGCGGGCCGTTGCTGCGCCAGCCGGCGATCGAGATCTATGCGTTCCAATATGCGCCGATGTTGACCTTCCTGTGGGGGCTGACGCCGCGCATGGCCGAGGTCGCGGGGTGCGATCTGATGCCGACCTATGCCTATTTCCGCGCCTATCAGCAGGGCGATGTCTGCCGCGTGCATTCGGATCGGCAAGCCTGCGAGCACAGCCTGTCGCTGACGATCGCTTATGGCGATGACCGGCCCTGGGCCCTGTCGGTGGCCACCGAACGAACCGAGGTGCCGCAGCCGGTGGTAGCGGACGATTTCGGCGCGCAGCCTTATGGATCGGTGGCGATGCGGCCGGGTGACGGAGTCATGTACCAGGGGACGCACCATCGTCACGGGCGGCTCGATCCCAATCCCAACAGCTGGTCCGCGCACCTCTTCCTGCACTGGGTGGAGAAGGACGGTCGTTATCGCGAGCACGCCTTCGATCGGCCGGCGCATGCCAGGGCGGCGCAGGCGCGCTGATCACGGGACAGCCGGCGGCGCTTCCATCGCCGCCGGCCTCCGTCGGGTTACGGCTTGCCGATCTGGTCGGTCTGCGCGCCGCTGTCCGGGCGGGCGGGGCCGAGGTTCGGCACGTCACCCAGCGGCTCGTTGCGGAAGACGGTGAATTCGCCCTTGCCGTCGATCGACGGCCCGCTGGTCCAGCGTCCCTCCGGCACCGATCCGTCGATCGAGGTGACGTAGTAATTGTAGTTGTTGGCGTTGTCCTCCTCGCTCTGCGGGAAGCTGTTGGGGATGGGGAGTTGCGCCGCCGCGCCGCCCAGTTCCTCGACCACCGCGAGCCACTGGTTCTGGTGCATGGTGTCGCGCGCGATCATGTAGTGGAGCATCTTCTTCATCCCCTCGTCATGCGCGGCGTTGAACAGGCGCACGGCGAGCACGCGGCCGGTGCTTTCCGCGGCGACGTTGGCATACATGTCGGCGGCGACGTTGCCGCTCGCATAGATGTGGCTCATGTCGAAGGGGACGCCGTCCGAATCGATCGGCATCGCCGACAGGCCGCTCGACAGCAGGTTCTTGTGGATCAGCCCCTCGACGACGTGGCGGGGGCGTTCGCCGCCCATCACCGCGCCGACGATGCCGTCCGCGGCGCCTTCTTCCTGCAAGCTCGCCGGCGCCTTGTCGAGATTGAGCGCGACCGCGGTCGCGAGCATCTCGATATGGCCGATCTCCTCGGTCGCGGTATTGAGCAGCATGTCGCGGTAGCGCGGGTCCGGCGAGCGGTTGCCCCAGGCCTGGAAGAAATATTGCATGCAGACGCGGATCTCGCCCTCGACCCCGCCGATCGCCTGCTGGAGCATGCGGGCGAACTGGGGATCGGGCTTTTCGACGGTGACCGGATACTGCAGTCGCTTGTCGTGATAGTACATGACGGGCGTCTCCCGAGAACGTGATGAGGATCGACGCCGGCGCGGTGCCGACCCGATGCTAACCGTCGAGCGTCGGCAAGGTTTGTTGCGCATGGAAAACAAAGGCTAATAATCGTAGTAACTTAGATCATTTCGATGTGGTCCTGTCGCCAATCTGCGGGGGCAGCGCGCCACGGCGGAGGGACCTTTCGCGGCGGCGGAACATTGGCTTTCCGGAACGACATGGGGAGCGGGCGTGGCCGCAGCGACGAACGACGGTAGGACGGACGACACGCGAGGCGGGGGGTGGCTCGGTCTACCGTTATGGGCGGTGCTGTTCCCGCTCGCCGGCGTGCCCGCGGTGCTGCTGTCGGTCTATGCGATGGGCGCGATCGGGACCGCGATCGCGGCGGTCATCCTGATCGGTTCGGTCGTCGCGGCGGTCCACCATGCCGAGGTCGTCGCGCACCGGGTTGGCGAGCCTTTCGGCACGTTGGTGCTGGCGGTCGCGGTGACGGTGATCGAGGTATCGCTGATCGTCTCGCTGATGCTGTCGGGATCGGGCGACGTCGCGGCGCTCGCCCGCGACACGGTGTTCGCGGCGATCATGATCATCCTTAACTTCATCATCGGCCTGTGCCTGCTGACCGGCGGGCTGAAGCATGGCGAACAGCGGTTCACGCTGCGCGGGATCAGCGCGGCGCTGGCGACGCTCGCCGCGCTGGTGGTGCTGTCGCTGATCCTGCCCAATTACACGACGAGCGTCCCCGGGCCGACCTATGCGCCTTCGCAACTGCTGTTCGTCGCGCTGGTGAGCGTGGTGCTCTACGGCACGTTCGTGCTGGTCCAGACGGTGCGGCACCGCGACTATTTCCTCCCCGCCGGCGACATCGAGGCGGAGGATCACGCCGCGCCGCCGACGAACCGCACCGCGTGGACGGCGTTCGGCGTGCTGCTCGTCGCGCTCGTCGTCGTCGTGATGCTCGCCAAGGGCCTGTCGTCGCGGGTCGAGGATGCGATCGCCGCGGCGGGGCTGCCGCACGCGATCGTCGGCGTCGTCATCGCCGGGCTGGTGCTCGCGCCCGAAAGCCTCGCCGCCTACAATGCGGCGCGGCGCGATCGCCTGCAGACCAGCCTCAACCTCGCGCTGGGATCGGCGCT
>JBKBTU010000234.1:3759-3990 GCA_046290715.1 Sphingomonas sp.
TGATCTTCGCCGCCTATCTCTTCACCACGGTGATCCCCTGACGATCCTGCTCGCGACCCATGCGCATCGTGCGGCCACCGCGGCGATGCTGGCGCGCGCGTTCCAGGACGATCCGGCGTTCGCGCACATCATCCCCGATCCCGTCCAGCGCGCCCGCCGGCTGCCGCGGCTGTTCGCCCTGCTCTACGACAGCGACGGGCGGGCGGGGATGCGGCTGCTGACCGCGGGCGG
>JBKBTU010000235.1:0-3970 GCA_046290715.1 Sphingomonas sp.
CGCCGCTGCCGGTGCTGGGTCTCGATGCCGCGATCGCGCTTGTCGGTGCGAGCCTTGGCCTGCTGCCGCGGATGATCACAAACCGCGCGAACCGATCCTCACCCTCTCGCCGCCTGCGGCGTCTTCTCCCTCTCCCGCCGGGAGAGGGAGGGAGGCGCGTAGCGCCGGCTTTGGGCGCGGGCACGCAGCGTTCCGCGCCCACCCTCACCCTCTCGCCGCCTTCGGCGTCTTCTCCGTCTTCCGCCGGGAGAGGGAGGGAGGCGCGAGGGTCCCATGAAAGTATCACTTTCATGGGGTCCCGTAGCGCCGGAAGGGTGAGGGTGAGCGCCGGGCGGCTTGGGGATCAGTCTTCGAATACCGGCAGGCGCTTCGCCATGTTTGCGGCGACCGCTTCCATCATGTTGGGGCGGCCGATCACCTTCATCTGCTCCTCCGTCTCCGCCTCGAGCATCGCCTGCGGATCGGCGTCGTGCGCCATGTTGAGCAGGCGCTTGGCGCCGCGGATCGCATGCGGGCTGCGGCCGGCGATGGTGCGCGCCAGCGCCAGCGCATCGCCCAGCGGATCGTCGGCGAGGCGCGTGACGAAGCCGTGGTGCAGCGCCTCGGCCGCGTCGAACTCGCGCGCGGTATAGACGAGCTCGCGCAGCACGTCGTCGCGCACCAGCCCGCGCCAGATCGGGAAGCCCGCCATGTCGGGGACGAGGCCCCAATGCGTCTCGCGGATGGCGAAGCGCGTGTCGGGCGCGGCGATGCGGATGTCCGCCCCCGACATGATCTGAAACCCGCCGCCGAACGCGACGCCGTGCACCGCGGCGATTACCGGCATCGGCAATTGCCGCCAGCCCCAGGTGACGTGCTGCGCGGGGATGCTGCCCTGCGCGTTGCGCTCGGTCGACATGCCCGATCCGCCGCGCGCCATGCTCGCCATGTCGAGCCCGGCGCAAAAGCCGCGCCCCTCGCCCGACAGGACGACGCAGCGGACGTCGGTGCGGCCGGCGAGCGCGTCGATCGCGGCGCCGATCCCCTCGAACATCGCCGGGTCGATCGCGTTCATCTTGTCCGCGCGGGTGAGGCGGACGTCGGCGATGCCGTCGGCAATGGTCGTGGTGACGCGGTCGTTCATGGCATTCTCCTTGCTCGCCGCGATCCGGTGCTCCTGCGCAGGCAGGAGCCCAGAGCCACGAGTGCTTTCCCGTGCGACCCTGGGTTCCTGCCTGCGCAGGAACACACGCCCGAGGCGTTGGGCACGACGCTAACCGCTCGCCCCGCGTTGCGCCACCGGGGATGGCGTGTAGAGACGCCCGGCATGAGCGGTTTCAACATAGACGCCTTCATGGCGCACCGGTTCGGCGGTCACGGCGGCACGCTGGGCATCGTCTATCACGACAAGAGCGAGGGCGGGGGCGACGACTGGGTCGAACTCGGCCTGCCCTATGCCGAGGCGCTCGTCGGCGATCCCGCCAGCGGCGTGCTCGCCTCCGGTCCGATCATCACGCTGATGGACATGGCGACGAGCGTCGCGGTGTGGATGAAGCGCGACAAGTTCGCGCCCCAGGCGACGCTGGACCTGCGCGTCGACTATCTGCGGCCCGCAGTGCCGGGCCGGACCGTGATCGGGCGCGGCGAGTGCCTGAAGCTGACCCGTTCGATCGCCTTCGTCCGCGGCATCGCCTATGACGAGACGCCCGACGATCCGCTGGCGCATGTCGCCGGCACCTTCATGCTGATGGACCAGATGGCATGACCCCGATCTGCACCCTGCCGCCCTATGCCGAAGTGCTCGGCGTGACGCTGGAGCCGCGCGACGGCGAGGCGCCGTTGCTGGTGATGCCGTTCCGCGATGCGGTGCTGGGCCGCCCCGGCTTCCTGCACGGCGGCGCGATCTCCGGCCTGCTCGAAGTGGCGGCGATCGTCTCGCTGCAACATGCGCTGGCCGAGGAGGGCGGCGCCAATGGAAGAGAGGGGCGGATCAAGCCGGTCAACGTCACGGTCGACTTCATGCGCGGCGGGCGCGACAAGCCGACACGGGCGGAGGGGATCGTGACGCGGCTCGGCACCCGCGTCGCCAACGTCGAGGCGATCGCCTGGCAGGACGACCGGTCGAAGCCGATCGCGCACGCGCGGATGAACTATCTGGTGGCGCGGGATTAGCGACCCCGCCGTCACCCCGGCCGAAGAGCCGGGGTCCCGCTTCTTATCCTATCGCCGCAAAGAAGCGGGACCCCGGGTCGAGCCCGGGGTGACGTTCCGGGCGCGGAGCGGGCCCGCTCTCCCTCCGATCAGAAGCGCATGCCGACGCCGGCGACCAGCTGGTGGCGATCCGCGTCGATGTCGTAGCTGCTGACCGAGCCGTTGGCGCGGCCGTAGTTCGAATAGCGGTATTCGCCCTTCACATAGGTGTTGGCGCCGATCTGGTGCTCGAGGCCGGCACCGAGGCGGAAGCCGTCGAGATCGGCGTGATCGCGCGTGCTGGTTGTGCCGATGTCGTAGCGCGTCTCGACGCGGGCGTTGGTGTAGCCGCCCTTGGCATAGGCCATCGTCGTCGGGTTGAGCGGGAAGCCGACGCGCGCGCCGACGTACAGGTCGCGGCCCATGCCGACGCGGAAGCGGTCGCCGGTGGTGACGAGGTTGTTGGTGCGGGTGTCGGCGGTCGAACCGGTCACCTCGCCCTCGGCGCCGACGACGAGATTGTTGAGCTGCACGTCATAGCCGACCGCGCCGCCGTAGACGAAGCCGTCGGTCTTGTCGTGGCCGTCGCGCAGCGCGTCGTAGCCGGCGACGCCTTCGATGCGCAGGCCGGTGAACGGACCGTCGGTGGTCTGGGCGAGCGCGGGCGTGGCGAGGGTACCGGCGGCGAGCGCGGCGAGAATGAGGGTACGCATAAGCAACTCCGTAACTGACGCCCCGACTGCGAGGCGTGCGGCTCCAATGGTCGATGCGCGCGCGCGTTGCATGAACCTCAGCTAAACGCGGAAAACCGTTGCTTTTGCGCCACAGCGCCACGACACCGGGGGGATGAACCAGCCCCCCGCCCCGTCCGATCGCAAGGGCCGCGACTTCATCGCCCGGCATGGCGAGACGGTGTTCAACGCCGCCGCGCGGCTGCAGGGCGATCATCCGCACACCCCGCTCACCCGCGCCGGTTTCGCCCAGGCGGACGAGATGGGGCGGGCGCTGCGTGCGACGCTGGGCGCGCGGCCGGCGCTGACGCTCTGGGCCTCGCCGACCGGCCGCGCGCTCCAGACGCTGGCGGTGATCGCCGAACATCTGGACCTCGACTGGCATGGCGCGCACACCGATCCGCGGCTCGGCGAGATCGGCATGGGGAGCTGGGGCGGGCGCTATTACGCCGAGGTGATCGACGCGGTCGGGCCGGTGGTGACGCCCGAGGGGCTGCTGCGCCCCGCCCCCGACGGCGAGGATTACCGCAGCATCGCGCGCCGCGTGTCGGGCTGGCTCGACGACACCGCGGACGATCCCGGCGACCGGCTGGTCATCATGCACGGCATCTCCAGCCGGGTGCTGCGCGGCGTGATGACCGGCGTGGCCCCGCATGCCGAATGGGCGGCGCCGATCGTTCCGGGCCTGCCGCAGGGATCGCTGGTGATGATCGCGGGCGGCGTCGAGACGGTGGTGCATCGCGGCACCGGGCGCGCCCCGGCGTGAGACGCGCGCGCGCGCTCCTCGCCGCCGCCGCGCTGCTCGGCGTCGCGGCGCCGGCGGTGGCGCGCGAGACGGTCGGCGTGTGGAAGAGCTGGGGCGCGTTTCGCGACGCGAGTCCGCGCCGTTGCTACGCGATCGCGCGGCCCGTCGTCGCGGGCGGGCGCAGCACCGGCTGGGCGAGCGTCGCGACCTGGCCCGGCCGCGGCCTCGCCGCGTCGTTGCACGTCCGCCTGTCGCGGCCGCGCGACCGGTCGGCGCCGGTGACGCTGACCGTCGGCGAGCGCCGCTTCGAACTCGTCGCCAACGG
>JBKBTU010000236.1:0-3967 GCA_046290715.1 Sphingomonas sp.
GAACAGGCCCGGCTGCGGATGGGTGATGAGCTTGACGGGAATGCCCGCCATCATGGTCTGGAACCGCCCCTTGGCGACGAAGCGCTGGTCGAACCCGGAACGGAGCAGCTTGTCCTTGATGCGGAGGCCGAGCCCGCCGGCGATCACGACGCCCTTGGCGCCATGCGCGAGCGCGAGGTCGCCGGCGACCGCGCCGAGCGCGAGGCAGAAGCGGTCGAGCGCCGCGAGCGCGATCGAATCGGTGCCGTCGAGCGCCTCGGTCCAGATCGTCTTGTCGTCCCGGCTGGGAACCGCACGGCCCTCCATCGCGGCGAGCGTTTCGTAGATCGCGACGATGCCTGGGCCCGAGCAGATCCGCTCGGCGGAGACGCGGGTGAAGCTCTTGCGCAGCCGCTTGACCAACGCGTCCTCGATCCCGTCGAGCGGCGCGTAGTCGACGTGCCCGCCCTCGGTCGCGAGGACATGGTAGCGGCCGTCGGTCTTGAACACCTGTGCGACGCCGAGGCCGGTGCCGGGGCCGCAGACGGTCGTCACGCCCTGGACGGGCAGGGGGGTATCGGGGCCGCAGAGATGGTCGAAATCCTCGGCCGGCAGCTGCGCGACGGCATGGCCGACCGCGCCGAAATCGTTGATGACGGTGTAGACGTCGGCGCCGAGCCGCTCGGGAATCAGCGATGGGCGGATCACCCAGGGATTGTTGGTCAGGCGGATGATATCGCCGGTGATCGGCGAGGCGACCGAGATCGCCGCGGCCTTGGGCAGGGGGGTGCCGTGACGCGCGGCGAAGGCCTGCCAGGCGGTTTGCAGGCTGGCATGCTCGGCGGTCTTGAGTGTCACCGGCTCGCCGAGCGAGACGACGCGGCCGCCCTCCACCTCCGCGATCGCGAAGCGGGCGTGTGTGCCGCCGATGTCTACGCTGACGAGTTGCATGTGTGTCCTCTCCTACCGTTCCGACCCAGCCTCACCCTTCCGGCGCTTCGCGCCTCCCTCCCTCTCCCGTTGGAAGAGGGAAGGGGCCCCCCGCGTCAGCGGTGGGAAGGGTGAGGGCGACGCCTATTTACAATCCCGCCGCCGCGAGCATAGCCGATGCGCCCTTTTCGGCCTCATCGGCAAGGCCGCGGAACATGCCGAACAGTTCGCGGCCCATACCGGTCGCGGCCCCCGGCGCGTCGCAGAGCGGGCGCTCGAGCCACTCGGCGGCATCGACCAGCGCGTCGAGCGTGCCGTTGACCGCGTCCACGCGGATGATGTCGCCGTCGCGGATCTTGCCGATCGGGCCGTTGCCGAGCGCTTCCGGCGAGCAATGGATCGCGCACGGCACCTTGCCGCTCGCGCCCGACATGCGGCCGTCCGTCACCAAGGCAACCTTGAAGCCGCGGTTCTGGAGCACGCCGAGTGCCGGGGTGAGCTTGTGTAGTTCCGGCATGCCGTTGGCGCGGGGGCCCTGGAAGCGGACGACGACGACGACGTCCTGCTCCAGTTCGCCGCGCTTGAACGCCTCGAGCACGTCGAGCTGATCGTGGAAGACGCGCGCGGGCGCCTCGATCACCCAGCGCGAGCGATCGACGGCGGACACCTTGATGCAGGCGCGGCCGATGTTGCCGGCGAGGATACGCATGCCGCCGTCGGGCGAGAAGGGGTCGCGCGCCGGCCGCAGGATGGTGGGATCGCCGCTGTCGCCGACCGGCTGCCAGGCCAATGCGTCATCGACGATGACCGGCTTTTGCGCATAGGCCGCGAGGCTCTCGCCGCTGACCGTGGTGATGTCGCCGTGGAGCAGCCCTTCGGACAGCAGTTCCCGCACCACGAAGGGCATGCCGCCCGCCGCTTCGAAGGCGTTCACGTCGGCCGAGCCGTTCGGATAGACGCGCGCGATCAGCGGCACCGCAGCGGAGAGGCGATCGAAATCCTCCCAGTCGATGACGATGCCCGCCGCCCGCGCGATGGCGGGGACGTGGAGCAGGTGGTTGGTCGACCCGCCGGTGGCGAGCAGGCCGACCGCGGCGTTGACGATCGCGCGCTCGTCGACGCATGCCCCGAGCGGCCGATAGTCGTCGCCGCGCCAGCCGATCTCCGCCAGCCGATGCACCGCGGCACGGGTGAGTTCCTGGCGCAGCTTGGTGCCGGGATTGACGAAGGCGGCGCCCGGCATGTGCAGGCCCATCACCTCCATCATCATCTGGTTGGTGTTGGCGGTGCCGTAGAAGGTGCAGGTCCCCTTGCCGTGATAGGCCTGGATCTCGGCGTCGAGCAGTTCCTCGCGCCCGGCCTTGCCTTCCGCATAGGCCTCGCGCACCGCCGCCTTGGCCTTGTTGGGCAGGCCCGACGGCATCGGCCCGCCGGGGATCAGCACCATCGGCAGGTGGCCGAAGCGGAGCGCGCCCATCAGCAGGCCCGGCACGATCTTGTCGCAGATGCCGAGCAGTGCGGCGCCTTCGAAGGTGCCGTGGCTCAAGGCGATCGCTGTGGAGAGCGCGATCGTGTCGCGACTGAACAGCGACAGCTCCATCCCGGGATACCCCTGCGTCACGCCGTCGCACATCGCCGGCACGCCGCCCGCGACCTGCGCCGTGGCGCCCGCCTCGCGCGCCCAGACCTTCATAAGCTCCGGGTAGCGGTAGTAGACGGCATGCGCCGAGAGCATGTCGTTATAGGCGGTGACGATGCCGATGTTCATCGCCTGACCGGCACGCATCGTGTCGCGGTCCTCCTCGGTTCCCGCATAGGCGTGGGCGAGGTTGGCGCAGCCGAGCTGCGGGCGATGTGCGCCATTCTCCCGTTCGCGCTCGATGAGGGCGAGATAGGCGGCACGGCTCTCGCGTGACCGCGCGATGATGCGGTCGGTGACGGCGGAGACTTCGGGGTTCATGGCGCTTAGATCCTGGGGAGGGATGAGGCGGCGGCGTCAGGGGGCCCAGTGGATGTCGACCGGCAGCTCGGCATCGGCGAGCACGCGGCCGATCGGATAGGGCGAGGACGGACCCTGCTCGATCGCCTGTTCCAGCACCTGGCGCTTGTCCTTGCCGGTCAGCGCGATCATCAGCGCGCGTGCGGTGACGATGCCCTGGCGCGACAGCGTCACGCGGGCGACCGGCGCCTCCGGAGGCAGCGGATCGGGCATGACGCCCAGCATGCGGCGTTCCTTGGGGCCGTTCAGCGCCTCGTCGAAATCGGGGCCGGGGAAGATCGAGGCGGTGTGCCCGTCGCCGCCCATGCCGAGCAGGCAGAGATCGAGCGGCCAGTGCAGGTCCTGCATCAGCGCGTCCGCCGAGCGCCCCGCCGCCTTATAGTCGTCGGTCTGCTTCGGCACGATCGGGATGACGCGCGCGCCCTTGGGGATGAACAGCTTGCCGAGCTGCGTCACGTTCGACAGCGGATCGCCCAAAGGCACGATGCGCTCGTCCCCCGGCACGATCGTCACGCGCTTCCAGTCGAGCTTCGCGCTTGCGAGCTTCTGGTAGGCGGGAAAGGGCGTCTTGCCGCCGGCGAGCGCGATGACGGCGCTGCCGCGGGCGTCGAGCGCGCTTTCGATGACGAACTGGATGTCGCCGGCGATGGCGTCCGCGAGCTCGCCCGCGTCGTCATACTCCCACCATTCGATCTCGGTCATGGGTCAGCCTTTTCGTGGTCGGCGCGGCCCCGATAGCTCGAAGGGCGGCGCAAGGTAAGGGGCCCCGCATACGTATGGGGGCAGGTTCGCTCAGTAAGTTGGGGTCAGCGCCTCCAACCCTTCGTCATCCCCGCGAAGGCGGGGATCCATAACCCATGACGTTCCGATGGAGCCGCTCGGCCAGCCAGTCTGGATTCCCGCCTTCGCGGGAATGACGAACGTGGGTGGGGGGTGGCTCAATCGTCCTGCCAGGTGACCCCGTCACGCTCGGTCAGGGCGATCGCGCCCGCCGGGCCCCAGGTACCGGCGGAGTAATGTTTGGGCTTGGTCTGGTTCGCCTCCCAGCCGGCGCGGATC
>JBKBTU010000237.1:0-3906 GCA_046290715.1 Sphingomonas sp.
CAGGCGGAGATGTTGCGAAAGCTCATGTCGGCTCGCCTTCTCTTACGATGCCTTGGCCACCACCGGCTTGACCTTCTGGCCGGGTGCCAGGAAGCCGCCGGCGGAGCGCACCACGCGTTCG
The DNA here is from genome assembly GCA_046290715.1 of Sphingomonas sp. Lineage (GTDB taxonomy): Bacteria > Pseudomonadota > Alphaproteobacteria > Sphingomonadales > Sphingomonadaceae > Sphingomonas. The sequence continues at coordinate 122 of JBKBTU010000237.1, forward strand.
GTCCCGTCGAGGCCGGACAGGACGGTCACGCCCGCGTCCGAAACCTGGCCGATCTTGATGTTGCGACGCTCCACCTTGTCGTCCTTGCCGACGATATAGACGAAGCTGCCCTTGTCGTCGCTCTGCAATGCAGCATCAGGCAGCAGCGGCGCCACCGCCGCACCGCCGACGATGGTCGCGGCGGCGAATCCGCCGGGCCGCAGCGCGGGATCGTAGCGCAGCGCGATCCGGGCGATGCCCTGCCGCGTCTGCGGATCGATCACGGGCGAAACCTGCCACACCTCGCCGGCGTAGCTGCGGTCGCTGCCGACCGGCGTCACCTGAGAGCGGGCACCGGGGCGGACCGTCGCCAGATCCGATTCGGCGAGCTGCGCGCGCATCTCGATCTGGCCGCCCTGGGCCATGCGGAACAGCACGCCCGAGCCCGAGCTGACGATCTGGCCCGGCTCGACCTGGCGGGTCAGCACGAGGCCGGCGGCAGGCGCGCGGATGTCGAGCCGGCCGGTGCGGGCATTCGCCTCGCGCAGGCTGGCGGCGGCGACCTGCACGCGCGCGGCGGCGGCATCGCGCGTCGCCGCCTTGCGCTGGAGGTCGGCCTTGGAGATGAAGCCGCGGTCGACGAGCTGCTGGGCGCGGTCGAGTTCGGCCTGCGCGATCGTCTGGTCGGAACGGGCGACCGCGACCTGCGCGGCGAGGCTCTGCGCGGTCTGCGTCTGCACCGACCGGTCGACGGTGGCGAGCACCTGGCCCGCAGCGACCCACTGGCCGGGTTCGACCAGCACGCGCGTCACCATGCCGCCCTCGCCCGCCACGCCGACCGGCATCTCGCGCCGCGCCGCGAGCGTGCCCGTCGCCGACAGCGTGCGATCGACGGTCTTGCGGCCGGGGACGATGACGGTGACGGACGGCATCTGCTCGACCTTCTGCCCGGCGGCGGGATCGGCCTTCTTGCGCCCGAACATCGCCCAGGTGACGAGCGCCAGCAGCGCGACGACGACGATGGCGACCACGATCTTGCGCCCGCGACCCGACGGCGCAGGCTCGCCCGGCAGCGCGAGGCGCTCCTCATGTCCGATCGAGCCCTGATAGTCGTTCATGCCTGTCCCATCCCCGTCCCGGCCCACCATCTGGCCCCACTATCCGGCACTGCCGTCACAGCTGTGTTATATGAATATATCACTGCGCTCAAGCCCCCGCTCGCGCAACGGGCGCGCCATGCCCGAATCCCGCGGCTTCCGCAATCACGTCGCCCGTTCATCGCGGGTTGATGCGGATCAGGTCAGGGGAGCGTCATCCATCGACGATCACGGGAGACACAGGGTGAAATATTGGTCGGTTCTGGTGCTGGCGGCGACGCCCGCAGCCGCGTTCGCGCAAAGCGTGCCGGCGACGGTCGAGCCGTTGGTACCGGCGCAGGGCACCATCCTCGACATCAGTGCCGAGGGGCGGACGACGCGGGTCCCCGATCTGGCGACGATCCGCGCCGGCGTCGTGTCGCAGGCGTCGACTGCCGCGGCGGCACTCGCCGACAATGCGCAGCGGATGGCGCGCGTCACCGCCGCGTTGAAGCGGGCGGGGATCGCCGACCGCGACATCGCCACCGCCAGCGTCGGGCTGAGCCCGCAATATCGCTACACCGAAGGGCAGGCGCCCGCGATCACCGGCTATCAGGCGACGAACACGGTGAGCGTCCGCTTCCGCGATGTCGCGCGGTCGGGCGGCGTGCTCGACGCGCTGGTGGCACAGGGCGCCAACCAGATCGACGGCCCCAACCTGTCGATCGACAAGCCCGACGCGGCGCTCGACGAAGCGCGGACGGATGCGGTGAAGCGCGCCCGGGCGCGTGCCGATCTCTACGCGGCGGCCGCGGGCATGAAGGTCGTGCGTGTGGTGTCGATCGCCGAGGCCGGGCAGGATGCCGGCGGCCCGGTCCAGCCGCCGATGTTCATGGCGCGTGCGATGAAAGCCGACGCGCCGACCGCGATCGCGCCGGGCGAGAAGGACGTGACCGTCACCCTCTCCGTCCGCTTCCTGCTGCAATGACGAAAAAGGCCGCCCGGTTGCCCGGGCGGCCTTTCACTTTTCGCGTGACGAAGCGAAAGCGGCTTAGCGCACGCTGCCGCGACGCACGAGGTTGACGATCGCGAGCAGGATCACCGCGCCGAGCAGCGACACCAGGAACGACGTCACGTTCAGCGGCTGGTTGTTGATCGACCCGCCCGAGATGATCAGGCCGCCGATGAACGCGCCGACGATGCCGACGATGATGTTCAGGAAGATGCCCTGCTGCGCGTCGGTGCGCATGATGATGCTGGCGAGCCAACCGATGACACCGCCGACGATAAGCCAAAGAATGATACCCATAGGTCCCTCCGTTGCGCCCTCATTGGGCTCTGAGCGGAAAGACTCACGAGGCCGGAATAATGTTCCGTCTGCGTTTCGGTTTTGCGACGTATCGTGCGCGCGGACCTCAATATTTCTGCTGGCGCTCGTACAGCGACTTGTAGTGCTGGATGCGCGTCACGCGCAGGCCCGGCATGCCCGACCGGTCGATCGCGCGCTGCCAGCCGGCGAATTCCTCGACGGTCAGGCCGTAGCGATTGCAGACCTCGTCCACCGTCAGCAGCCCGCCGTTGACCGCGGCGACCACCTCGGCCTTCCGGCGCACCACCCAGCGCGTCGTCGAGGGCGGCGGCAGCGTGTCCAGCGTCAGCGACTCGCCGAGCGGACCGATGACTTTGGCGGGGCGGATTTTCTGGTTCTCGATCATTACTCAACCTCGATCGGGGCGGGGGCCCCCTCTCAAATACGCTGTACAGGTCCCTAGCGGACGGATTTGAAGATCGGCTGAAACGCCAAGGTAAACAGCATCTTCACCCTCCCTTCCATTTCGCGAGCAACGCCGCCGTCGGACCGTTGAAGGCGCCGTCGAGCGGCTGCAGCAGGCGGGACGGCTGGCCGATCCGGCCGAACCGCGCCTGCGTCAGAGCGGTCGGGGACGCAACCTGGCGCGCCGCGATTCCGACCATCAGCACCGCCAGGTCGCTGGGAAGCTGGGTGACTTCCGTATCCCTGTCGAAGCCTGGAAAGCTTAGATCCAACGCTCAATCACTCATGTTACTCGTTCGGGACCGCGGGCTTAGCGGCAAGGCGGTGAAGGCGGGGTAAAGCCCAACCTAAGATTGTGTGCACCTTCCTTACTCATGTGTTCCCGGCGACTTTGCGGTTCCCGCCGCGCGCGCCTATGTAGCGCCGCATGGAAGAGGTGGATTTCCAGCTGGGCGGCGCGGCGGACGCGAAGCGCATCGTCGTCGCGATGTCGGGCGGCGTCGACAGCTCGGTGGTCGCCGCGCTCGCGGCGCAGACGGGCGCCGAGACGATCGGCGTCACCCTCCAGCTCTACGATCATGGCGAGGCGACGGGGCGCAGCGGCAGCTGCTGTGCGGGGCGCGACATTCGCGACGCGCGCGCGGTCTGCGACCGGCTGGGGATCGCGCACTACGTCTTCGACCACGAAAGTCGGTTCCGCGAGAGCGTCGTCGACACCTTCGCCGACGCCTATCTCGCCGGACAGACGCCGATCCCCTGCGTCCAGTGCAACACCGGCCCGAAATTCACCGATCTGCTCAACCTCGCCCGCGACCTCGGGGCCGATTGCCTCGCCACCGGCCATTACGTGCAGCGCGTCGTCGGATCGGCGGGCGCCGAACTCCACCGCGGCGCCGATCCGGCGCGCGACCAGAGCTATTTCCTGTTCGCGACGACGCAGGCGCAGCTCGACTATC
>JBKBTU010000238.1:0-3902 GCA_046290715.1 Sphingomonas sp.
TGGATCAGAGCCCGATTGCGCCGCTGTGCTGTCACCGTTGCCGCCAGCAGCCCGGCCAGCTTTGCGCGAGCGCCGTTGAAAGAACGCGGCGCCCTTCGCACGCCACGCCTCCTTCACTTCCGCGTCCTTGGCGGCGACTGCATCGAGCAGCGCGCCGGCGAGTGTTTCCATGTCGAGCGCGTCAGCGCCCGCGGCGGTGACGAGCTGGCCGAGTTGTTCGACACGGCGCGCCTTGATCGTGCGCGCGCGCTCTTCAAGGGCCTTCAGCTCCGCGTCATAGTCGCGCACCTTTCGCATGGTGCTTTCTCCTTCCGCGTCAGGATCACCACAACCTAGCAAACCGGATCGGGCAGGCAACCCACAAGTGAAACACACGGCAGTCAATCAGGAGCAGCGAAGCGGAGAATTAGTGCGCGCTTATACGTCGTTGCCGACGTGTGCTAAGTAGGGCAGTGTGCGGAGCGTCATGGCGATCTACCACTTCTCCGCCAAGGTTGTGAGCCGCGCGAACGGATCAAGCGCCGTTGCGAGCGCCGCCTATCGTTCCGCGTCCGAGCTGCACGACGATCGCTTGAACCGCGATCACGACTTCTCGAACAAGGCAGGCGTCATCCACTCCGAGGTGATGTTGCCGCAGGGCGCACCGGAGCGTTTAAACGACCGCACAACCTTGTGGAACGAGGTGGAGGCAGGCGAGAAGCGCAAGGACGCGCAGCTTGCCCGTGAGGTGGAGTTCTCGATTCCGCGCGAGATGAACGAGAAGCAGGGCATCCAGCTCGCCCGCGATTTCGTGAAGAAGCAGTTTGTCGATCGCGGGATGGTCGCGGACCTCAACGTGCATTGGGACAAGGCGAAGGACGGCACGCCCAAGCCGCACGCGCATGTGATGATGACGATGCGCGAGGTCGGGCCGGAGGGATTCGGGAAGAAGAACCGCGACTGGAACTCGACCGAGCTGTTGAAGGACTGGCGCGAAGCGTGGAGCGCGCACGTCAACGAGCGCATGGCCGAGTTGGGGCTTGAGGGCCGGATCGATCATCGTTCCTATGAGGCCCAGGGGATCGGGCTGGAGCCGCAGCACAAGATCGGACCCGCAGCATCGCGGCGACCGGAGCAGGGGCTTGAGGCGGAGCGGATCGAGGATCACACCCGCATTGCGCGAGAGAACGGCGAGAAGATCATCGCCAATCCCAATGTCGCGCTGGACGCGATCACGCGGCAGCAGGCGACGTTCACCACCCGCGACCTTGCGACGTTCGCGTTCCGCCACAGCGACGGCAAGGAGCAGTTCGACCAGGTGATGGGGGCAGTGCGGGCATCGCCCGAGCTGGTCGCGTTGGGGAAGGACGGTCGCGACCAGGAACGGTTCACCAGCCGCGACATGATCGCGGTGGAGAACCGGCTTGAGCGCGCCAGCGACGAGCTGGCGGGCCGCGCCGAGCATGGCATCGCCGATCGGCACCGCGATGCCGCTACGGCCAAGGCCGAGGAGCGGGGCCTTGTCCTGTCAGGCGAGCAGCGTGACGCCCTCGATCATGTTACCGGCAGCGCCGGGCTGGCGTCCGTCGTCGGCTATGCCGGCAGCGGCAAATCAGCGATGCTTGGCGTAGCGCGCGAGGCGTGGGAGCGGGAGGGCTACACGGTGCGCGGCGCGGCGCTGTCGGGCATCGCGGCCGAAAACCTTGAGGGCGGGTCTGGCATCCGGTCCCGCACCATCGCCAGCCTTGAACACGCATGGGGGCAGGGGCGCGAGCAGCTAGGCCCGAAGGACGTGCTGGTGGTGGACGAGGCCGGCATGATCGGCTCGCGCCAGATGGAACGCGTGCTGTCCCAGGCGCGCGACGCCGGAGCCAAGGTCGTGATGGTGGGCGATCCCGAGCAGTTGCAGGCGATCGAGGCGGGCGCGGCGTTCCGCAGCGTCACCGAGCGGCATGGCGCTGCCGAGATCACCGAGATCAGGCGGCAGCGCGAGGACTGGCAGCGCGACGCCACGCGCGCGCTGGCGACCGGGCGCACCGGCGAGGCGATCCACGCCTATGACGGCAAGGGCATGGTCCACGCGGCCGAGACGCGGGAGCAGGCGCGGAGCGAGCTGGTCGACGGTTGGGATCGCGCACGTCAGGCCGAACCGGGGAAGAGCCGGATCATCCTCACCCACACCAACGCCGAGGTGCAGAGCCTCAATGGCGAGGCGCGCGAGCGGTTGCGCGCGAGCGGCGACCTTGGCGACGACGTGACGGTGAAGGCAGAGCGGGGCGAGCGGCAGTTCGCGACCGGCGACCGCATCATGTTCCTGCGCAACGAGCGGGGCATGGGGGTCAAGAACGGCACACTGGCGACGATCGAGCGGGTATCGTCCGAGGGCATGGCGGTGCGTCTCGATGACGGGCGCGGCGTCGCGTTCGACACCAGGGACTATGCCCATGTCGATCATGGCTACGCGGCGACGTTCCACAAATCGCAGGGCGTGACGGTCGATCGCGCCCATGTTCTCGCAACGCCGGGCATGGACCGCCACAGTGCCTATGTCGGCATGTCGCGGCATCGCGACGACGTGCAGCTCCATTACGGCCGCGACGACTTCGCCGATCAGCGCCAGCTCGTCCGCGCCCTGTCGCGCGAGCGCGGCAAGGATATGGCTGGCGACTATGCCCGGCCCGAGCAGGATCAGGCGCACGCGTTCGCGGATCGGCGCGAGATCCGGTTCCCGGAACTCGCGCGCCAGGTGGTCGAGAAGGTCCGCGACAAGGCGCGGGGCATGTTCGACGGCTTCCGGCCGAAGCTGGCAACCGAGAAGGCGACGTCGCCGGAGCGTGTCGCGGCCGATCGGCCGCTGGCGTCCTCCCAAGTCCGCGCGATCGAACGCTATGGGCGCGCCGCAGCCGATATAGGCCGGATGCGGGACAAGGGGTTGCCGGTGCTGGCGCACCAGGAACAGGCGCTGGCGAAGGCCGGCGACGCGCTCGACCAGGTGCGGCCGCATGGCGCGCGCGACCTCGCCAGCGCGATCGAACGCGATCCCAGGCTCATCGAGCAAGCTGCCGGTGGCAACACCGGCGGGGCGGCGCGTGCGATGGCCGAGGAACAGCGCGTGCGGCTCGACCCGGAAGCGCGCGCGGGCCGCTTCGTGGAAGCCTGGAAGGCGATGCAGCGCGACCGTGCCGCCCTTGAGCGGGCGGGCGACCGGGCCGGCGCGGAGCGGATGCGCGGCAACATGGCGAAGGTCGCCGGCGCGATCGGGCGCGATCCGCAGCTGGAATCCGCGCTGCGTCGCCGCGCGCCCGAGCTGGCGCTGAAACTGGAGAAGGATCGCGCGATCGGGGATGCGCTGGCGAAATCGCTGGGGCCGGACCGCGAGCGTGATCGGGGATTGAGCCGGTAGGCATTCGCGCTTTCGGGTGCGTGAGGGGGACAGGATGAACGAGGACGAGCACGAACCCGAAACCGCCCAGGAGGCCTTCGCACGGGTGGAGGGCGAGCTGGCGCTGCTACGCCGCGCCGTCGAGCGGATGGCGGTCGAGCGCGCCGAACTCCCCGAGCAGCCCGATTACAGCGAGACGCTGGCGGGCATGGTGCAGAAGATCGACGCCACCTTGCAGCGCGCCGACGCGCTGGTGGCGGCGGCCCGGGACGGAGCGACCCCGCGCCATGTCGTTGACCGGATCGTGGCGGCGGGCGGCGATGCCCGCGCCGAGGACCGGCGGACGATCGCGACCGCAGCCGCCGAGCTGAAGGACGCGACCCGGGTGCTTCAGGGCGTTACGGCATCGGCGCGGCGCGGCGACGAGCAGAACCGCTGGCTGATGTGGACGGCGATCGGCGGGGTGGTGCTCGGCATGGTGTTTTGGGCGACGTTCGCCGGGATTGTGGCACACGCCGTGCCGGCGAGTTGGCAATGGCCG
>JBKBTU010000023.1:0-2111 GCA_046290715.1 Sphingomonas sp.
CCCCAGCCCGACGGCGCGTAATAGCGCGGCAGGCGGTAGGCGCCGCGGTTGGCCTGACGATACTGGTTCCAGTCGTAGCGCCGGTCGTTGCGCCAGCCGCGGTTCCAGCTGCCCGCCCGCTGATCCCAGCCGCGGCCGTCGTTCCACGCCCGCTGGCCGTTCCAGCCGCGCTGGTCGTACCCGCCGCGGCCACGATCGTCGCGCCAGTCCGGCCGGCCACGGCGGTCGTCGTCGCGCCAGTTGGGGGCGGCGCGGCCGTCCAGCGAGCCACGGTCGACGCGCTCGGGACCGCGCCAGTTCATGCCCGGCTGCGGCCGGTCGCCGCGGTTCCAGCGTGCGGCGTCGCCGCGGTCGCGGATCTGGGGAGGCGCGTCCGGCTGCTGCGGGCGATCCCAGCCGCCGGCACGGCGCTGCCAGTCGCCGCGGTCGGGACGCGGATCGTTCCCCGGCTGCTGCGGCGCCTGCTGCGGACGCTCGAAGCGTGCGCCGTCCCGCGCCTCACCGCGCCATTGCGGGCGCTCGGCGCGGACCTGCGCGTCGACGCCGACCTCCGCCGACCGCTGCGGTCGCTGGCCGCGCTCGCCCCATTCGCGCTGCGGACGCTCGCGGCGTTCGCGGCCGTCCTGCTCCTGCGCCTGCGCCGCGACGGGCATCAGCATCGATGCCGCCAGCAGCGCCTGTATCACCTTCTTCATGACGCCTTCGTCCTCAACACCGCCGGCGCACGAGCCGGCCCCGATGATGACGCCGGATTAGCCGCCCGGCCGTGTGCCGAAGCTGAATTGGTTCGTCAGCGTTCCGAAAGCTTGCCGTCGTCGCCGCGGGGCGGGGTGACGGGGGCGACGAGCGCGGGGACGACGCGGGCGGCGTCGGCGGGATCGATCCCCGGCCGGGCGGCGGCGGGGATCGTTTCCTCGCCCCGTGCGGCGCGGCCGGCGCGCTGGATCGCCTCGATCAGCCGCGGATAGATGCCGCAGCGGCAGATGTTGCGGATCGCGCCCTCGATCTCCGCCTCGCTGGGATCGGGGCGGTGCTTCAGCAGCACCGATGCCGCCATGACGATGCCCGGGATGCAAAAGCCGCATTGCGGCACGTTGCCGGCGATGAAGGCGAGTTGCAGCGGATGGTTGCGTTCGCGCGACAGCCCCTCGATCGTCGTGACATAGGTCCCCTCGATCGATCCGATCGGCACCTGGCAGGCGAGTACCGCGCGCCCGTCGACATCGACCGTGCAGGCGCCGCAATGACCGGTGCCGCAGCCATATTTGGTGCCGGTGAGGTTCGACGCGTCGCGCAGCGCCCATAGCAGCGGCGTGGCGGGATCGAGCCGGTATTCGACCGGTTGGTTGTTGACCGTGAGGCGCGACATGGATCGTCCGTCTAGCGCAACGCGGCCCCCGCTTGCCAGATGCTTGCCAGCCGGCCGCCTCGCCGCCTATGCGCCGTCATCGTTTAGGAAAGGCTGCCGTCCCATGGCCATGCATGTCGACACCACTTCCACGTCCGCGGCGGCCGCCTCGGGCGATGCCGCGCACGGCTATGATGCGCCCGACCTGCGCATCTTCGTGATCGCGCTGTTCTTCATCTTCGGCGGCATCACCAGTCTCAACGACATCATCATCCCGAAGCTGAAGGAGCTGTTCACGCTCGACCATGCGACGTCGATGCTGGTGCAGTCGGCGTTCTTCCTCGCCTATGCGCTGTTCTCGCTGCCGGCGGCGGCGATCGTGCGGCGCGCAGGCTATATGCGCACCGCCTCGATCGGCCTCGTCACGATGATGGTCGGCTGCCTGCTCTTCATTCCCGCGGCGCAGAGCGCGACCTTCGCGATGTTCCTCGTCGCGCTGTTCGTGCTGGGTGCGGGCATCACGATCGTGCAGGTCGTCGCCAACCCGCTGATTTCGCTGCTCGGCAAGCCCGAGACGGCGTCGAGCCGCCTGACTTTCGCGCAGGCGTTCAACTCGCTCGGCACGACGATCTTCCCGCGCGTCGGCTCGTCGCTGATCCTCGGCGGCCTCGCCAGCGTCAGCGCGGCCTCGCTCACCGGCGCCGCGCTGGTCAGCTATCGGCAGGAAGCCTCGCAGGCGATCGTGCACACCTATCTCGGCCTC
>JBKBTU010000023.1:2209-19132 GCA_046290715.1 Sphingomonas sp.
GCTCGCGATCATCGCCGCCGTCGTGTGGACGCGCCGCAACCGGCTGAAGGAGGAGCAGGATCAGACCGGCAGCATCTTCCACGCCTTTTCGCTGCTCAAGCGGCCGCGCTTCGCGATGGGCGCGGCGTGCATCTTCCTCTACGTCGGCGCGGAGGTCGCGATCGGATCGGTGATCGTGCTCTATCTGATGCAGGCATCGGTGTTCGGGATCAGCGACCAGGCGGCGGGCAATTACGTCGCCTATTACTGGGGCGGGGCGCTGGTCGGCCGCTTCGTCGGGTCGTACATCCTCACCCGCGTCGCGCCGGGCAAGGTGCTGGCGGCGGTGGCGACGGGCGCGATCGCGCTGATCCTCGTCTCGGCGAACACCACCGGCGCAATCTCGGGCTATGCGCTGCTCGCGATCGGCCTGATGAACTCGATCATGTTCCCGACGATCTTCACGCTGGCGAGCGAGGGGCTGGGCAAGCGCGCGGCGGAGGGATCGGGCGTGATCGCGACCGCGATCGTCGGCGGCGCGATCGTGCCGCCGCTGACCGGCAAGGTCGCCGACGTCACCGGGTCGATGCACTTCTCGCTGCTGCTGCCGGCGATCTGCTACGCGCTGATCCTCGCCTACGGCCTCTACGCGCGGCGGCCGGCGCCGAGCGTCGAGCGCACCGCCTGAAGGGGGCGCTGTGGCATAACGTGGAACCGTTCGGGCTGAGCTTGTCGAAGAACGGGTGAGGCCCACGCCCCCTTCGACGCCGCCTGCGGCGTCGCTCAGGACAGGCTTCGGCAGGCTCAGGGCGAACGGCGGGTGGTCGGCAACTTGACGTCAGCCGACTCTAATCAGCCCTTCTGCCCCGATCCCAGCCGGGGCGCCGGGCGGCCGGTCGCCAGCGCGGCGTCCGAAAAGCGGATCGGCGTGCGTAGGCCGCGGATCGGTCCGCCATCCAGCACCATGCCGCGTGCGGCGACCTGTGGATCGTTCAGCGCCTGTTCGACGGTGTTGATAGGGCCTGCCGGTACGCCCGCCGCCTCCAGCCGGGCGAGCAGGTCGTCGCGCGCGAATCGCTGCGTCGCGGCGGTGATCGCGGCGAACAGCGGCTCGCGATGCTCGAGGCGGAGCGCATTGGTCGCATAGCGCGGATCGTCCGCATCCATGCCCACTACCGCGCAGAAGCGGCGGAACTGGCCGTCGTTGCCGACCGCGAGGATGAACCAGCCGTCCGCGGTCTCGAACACCGCATAGGGACAGACGTTGAGGTGCGCGTTGCCGACGCGCGCGGGCGAGACGCCGCTCGCGAAATAATTCGCCGCCTGGTTTGCGAGGACGCCGGTCATCGTGTCGAGCAGCGCCATGTCGATCTGCTGCCCGCGCCCCGTCCGCTGCCGCATCGCGAGCGCCGCCTGGATCGCGATGACGGCGTAGAGGCCGGTGGTGATGTCGGCCATCGCGACGCCGATCTTCTGCGGCGCGCCGTCGGGCTCGCCGGTCAGGTCCATCATCCCGCTCATCCCCTGGACGATGAAATCGTAGCCGGCGCGCGGGGCATAGGGCCCGGTCTGGCCGAAGCCGGTGATCGAGCAATAGACGAGGGCGGGGTTGATCGCCGACAGGCTGGCGTAATCGAGCCCGTAGCGGGCGAGGCCGCCGACCTTGAAATTCTCGATCAGCACGTCGGCCTCCGCGGCGAGGTCGCGGACGCGCTGCTGGCCTTCGGGGGTGGCGAAGTCGACGACGATCGAGGTCTTGCCGCGATTGCAGGCGTGGAAATAGGCGGCGTCGCGCGTGCCGTCGCCGTTGTCGACGAAGGGCGGTCCCCAGCTTCGGGTGTCGTCGCCTGCGGGGGACTCGACCTTGATGACGTCCGCGCCGAGGTCGGCGAGGACCTGCCCCGCCCAGGGCCCGGCGAGGATGCGGGCGAGTTCGAGGACCTTGAGACCGGCGAGGGGGTGGGTCACTCTTCGCTTGCCTCGTTCGTCATCCCCGCGCAGGCGGGGATACAGACGCGCAACGCATCGCAAGAGGCGCGACGCCAGCGGGTCTGGATTCCCGCCTGCGCGGGAATGACGAATCTTGGAAAGGGGCCTTCATCAAAACGCCGCGATCCCGGTGATCGCGCGGCCGAGGATCAGCGCGTGGACGTCGTGCGCGCCTTCGTAGGTGTTGACCGTTTCTAGGTTCATGAGGTGGCGCATGACCTGATATTCGCCGCTGATGCCGTTGCCGCCGTGCATGTCGCGTGCGGTACGTGCGATGTCGAGCGCCTTGCCGACGTTGTTGCGCTTGACGATCGAGACCATCTCCGGCGCGAAACGGCCCTCGTCCATCAGCCGGCCGACGCGCAAGGAGGCCTGCAGGCCGAGCGCGATCTCGGTCTCCATGTCGGCGAGCTTCTTCTGGTAGAGCTGGCGTCCGGCGAGCGGGGTGCCGAACTGCTTGCGGTCGAGCCCGTACTGGCGCGCGGCGTGGAAGCAGAATTCCGCTGCACCGAGCGCACCCCAGCTGATCCCGTAGCGTGCGCGGTTGAGGCAGCCGAACGGGCCCTTCAGCCCCTCGACATGCGGCAGCAGCGCCTCCTCGCCGACCTCGACGTCCTCCATGACGATCCCGCCGGTGATGGAGGCGCGCAAGCTGAGCTTGCCCTCGATCTTGGGCGCGGACAGGCCCTTCAGCCCCTTGGTCAGCACGAAGCCGCGGATCGCGCCGCCGTGCGCGTCCGACTTCGCCCAGACGACGAAGACGTCGGCGATCGGGCTGTTTGAGATCCACGTCTTGGCACCGGAGAGGACGTAGCCGCCCTCCACCTTGCGTGCGCGCGTCGTCATGCCGCCGGGGTCGGAGCCGGCGTCGGGCTCGGTCAGGCCGAAGCAGCCGATCCATTCGCCGCTGGCGAGCTTCGGCAGATAGGTCCGCTTCTGCTCTTCCGAGCCATAGGCGTGGATGGGATACATCACCAGGCTCGACTGGACGCTCATCATCGAGCGATAGCCCGAGTCGATCCGCTCCACCTCGCGCGCGACCAGACCATAGGCGACGTAGCTCGCGCCGACCCCGCCAAACTCCTCCGGCACGGTCGGGCCGAGCAGGCCGAGCTCGCCCATCTCGCGGAAGATCGCGGGATCGGTATGCTCGTGCTGGAACGCCTCGACGATCCGCGGCGCGAGGCGGTCCTGTGCGTAGCTGCGCGCGGTGTCGCGGATCATCCGCTCGTCCTCGCTCAACTGCTCGTCGAGCAGGAACGGGTCCGCCCAGTCGAACTTGCCCATGCCAGCCATCACCCGTCTCCTTTTGAAGGTGCGGTACGGGAGGATGGGGCAGGGGGCAAGGGGCGGGAAGTCCTCCCCGGCACGGGGAGGTGCAGCGCGTCGGCGCTGACGGAGGGGGCTTCCACACGCATCATGTCGTGTGGAGAGCCTCCTCCACCACGCCTGCGGCGTGGTCCCCCCTCCCGTGCCGGGGAGGATTTAGATCCCGAACCGCAGCGTTACGCGGATGTCGCGGCCGGCCAGCGGCGCGAAGTCCTTGAGGAAGCTCGAATGCCGCCGCGCGACTACGTCGAAGATGTTGTTCGCCGAGACGAGCAGGCTGGTCTTGCTGTCCTTGCCGAACGGGCTGAACGAGGCGGTGGCGTTGACCATCGTATAGTCGGCGGTGCGCGTTTCGAACGCCGCCAGCCGGTTCTGCGGGAAGACGTGCTCCACCTCGACGCGGCCGCCGATCGTGTCGCCCTGCGCCTCGAGTCCGCCGAGCACGCGCGCCGGCGGGATGCGCGGCACCGGGCCGACATCGACGATGTTGGCGCGGACGTAATCGCCGAGCAGGTCGGCGTTGATCGTATAGCCGCCGATCCGGGCGAGCCGCACCGATCCGTCCGCCTCGAAGCCCCAATAACGCGCATCGCCCTGCTGATACTGGAAACAGGGCAGGTCGACCTCGTCCGACCGCGCCTCGCACACCGCCTGGTCGACGCGATTTTCGGAGATGTAGTTGGAAAACCAGTTGTAATAGGCCGAGGCATCGAAGCTGTAGCCGTCGCCGTGCGCGTGCAGCGTCGCCTCCAGGCCCCAGCTCTTCTCAAGCCGGAAGTTGGGATCGCCGAGCTCGTAGGCCTGCGTACCGGCGTGCGGACCGTTGGCGAGCAATTCCTCGGCCGAGGGCGCGCGCTCGGTGCGCGAACCGTTGAGGCCGATGCGGATGCCGTCGGCGATCGCATAGGAGGCACCGATCGAGCCCGACAGCGCGTCGAACCGGCGGGTGCCGCCGAAGAAGCGGTCGTTGCCGACCGGCACGCGCCCGGCGACGTCGGTCAGTTCGTAGCGCAGCCCGCCCTCGGCACGGAACGGGCCGTGGGCATATTGCTGGAGGGTGAAGAAGCCGGTCTGGTTGGTCTCGTTCTTGGGCAGGAAGGCTTCGTCGCCGACGACGTTGAAGATGCGATTGAAATACTGGACGCCGCTCGCGCCCTGCCAGCCGCCGCGGTTCGCCTGGACCAGCTCGAGACGCCCCTCGAGCCCCTTGTTGTAGAAGGCGGTGCCGACGCTGCCGTCCTCTTCGAGTTCGAAATGGCGATAGCTCGCCTGGCCGGCGCGGATGCGGATGCGGTCGAGGAAACCGCCGCCGGTCTGTACCTCGCCGCGCAGGTCGACGCGATTCTGGACGACCGACAGGCGCGGCGCCTCCTGTTCCTGCCCGACCGCGGTCGCGTAGCGGATCGGCACGCCGTAGAGGCTGTCGTAATGGCTGTACGAGACGCCGAGGTTGCCGGTGTCGGTGATGATCGACGCGCCGGCGCCTGCGGTCCAGGTCTCGGCGGCGGAGTTGGGCAGGCGATCGCGCAGGGCGGCGGAGGCGGCGAAGTCGATCGGCTCGTCGACGCCCGGCTGCGGCAGGCCGACCTGGCTGAGCGCGGCGGCGCGCGCCTGCGGCGAGAGGAGATAGCCGTGACCGGTGCGCAGGTCGTCCGACTTGAGGTACGATCCGTCGGCATGCAGCACGAGATGCTCGCCGACCGCGACGTCGCCCGCCGCGCCGCCCGACCGCTCGTTCGCCGCCGATCCGTAATTGGCGATGCCATTGAGGCGATAGCCGTTCGCCGGCACCGAACGCGGGATGCGCGTGTCGATGACGTTGACGACGCCGCCGACCGCGGACGAGCCGAACAGCAGCGCCGACGGCCCACGCAGCACCTCGACCCGCTCGGCGAGCAGCGGATCGATGATGACGGCATGGTCGACGCTGGTGTTGCTGACGTCGATCGAGCCGATGCCGTCGGTCAGCACGCGGATGCGGTCGCCCTGGAAGCCGCGCAGGATCGGCCGCGACGCGGAGGGGCCGAACGAGGTCGCCGACACACCCGGTTGGCGGGCCAGCGTCTCGCCGATCGTCGGGCGCAGGTTGCGCGCCAGTTCCTCGCCGGTGATGACCGAGGTGCCCTGCAACACGTCGCGCTCGCTCTGCGGCAGCGCGGCGGTGACGATGACGTCGCGGCCCTGCGCCGCCGCGGGCGCGGCCTGCTCCGTGGGCTGGTCGACGGTCTGGGGTCCGATCGGCGTGGACTGGGCGAAGGCGGGGCCGGCGATCAGCGCGGCGCCGGCAAGCAGCAGGTGTTTGGGCATCATTACTCCGCAGGACACAGATACGTTGTGCAGATGCGAAGGCTTTACCGTGATGTTACATTATATCAAAATGAAATTTCGACGACGAGTATGAGGCTACAGCCGCGGCGTCACAGGCTGGTCCGCACGTCCAGCAGTTCGGGAAAGAAGCGCTGCTCGACCACCCGGGCGAGATAGGGCACGCCCGCCGTGCCGCCCGTGCCGGTCTTGAAGCCGATGACCCGCTCGACCGTCTTGAGGTGGCCGAATCGCCAGAGCTGCACATGATATTCGAGGTCGACCAGCTTCTCGGCGAGTTCGTAGAGGTCCCAGTAAGCGTGCGGGTCGCCATAGACGATGGCCCAGCAGGCCTGGACCGCGTCGCTCGGGTCGGCGCTGCACGCGACGTCGCGCTCGAGCCGGTCGCGCGGCACCGGCAGTCCGCGCCGCGCGAGCAGGCGCAGCGCTTCGTCGTAGAGGCTCGGGCGGGCGAGTTCGGCGGTCAGCCGGTTCCGCACCGCCGCCTCGTCGAACACGGCGATCATCGCCGGGTTGCGGTTGCCCATCATGAACTCGAGGCAGCGATATTGGTCCGACTGGAACCCCGAGCTGCTGCCCAGGCTGCCGCGCATCGCCGCATAATCCGCAGGGGTCATCGTCGCGAGCACTTCCCAGGATTGGATGAGCTGCGCCTGGATGCGGCTGACCCGTGCCATCATCTTGAGCGCGGGCGGCAGATCGTCCGCCGCGATCCGCCGCCGCGCCTCGCCGAGCTCGTGCAGGCACAGCTTCATCCACAATTCGGAGGCCTGGTGGATCGTCACGAACAGCAGTTCGTCGTGCACGCCGCTGAGCGGCGTCTGGAGGTCGAGCAGTTCGGGCAGGCGCAGGTAGCTGCGATACGTCAGGGTCATGGTCTTCCTTATCCAAACCCCGCTCAGTCTTCCAGCAGCAGCACCTCCAACGTGACGGACTGAGGTTCCACGCGAACGATCGCGCAATCGGCGACGCAATGGCCGGGCACCGGCAGATCCGCTTCCGGCAGGGCTGCCAGCCAGGATCCGGGCTCGCCATGCGCGACGACGACCTGCAGCACGATCCGCATGCCGACGAAGGTGGCGCTGGCCCATGGCGTTTCGTCCGATTTGGCAAGGCTGGTCGTCAGTCCGTAGCGCTGCGCGTCTGCGACGAGTGCCCGGTACAATCGTGCGACGGGATCGGGGCGCATCCGCATCAGGGGTGTTCCGCCATGAACCGTTCGATCCGTGCGGTATTCGCCGGGCCGACGACCCGCCCCCGCATCATGTCGGTGACCAGCCGCGGGTCGTTGACCGTCAGCCGCCCGAACTGGCTTCGCGACATGCGGGTGTGGCGCAGATAGCGATCGATCTTGATGAGCAGGCACATCGTTCCCTCTCGAGTCCCATGATTCGTGTTCCTGATCTGTTCTCGTCGATCCAACTTGTCTAGGAAAATTTCCTACGCTATCGTATCCCTTATGGAGACGATCGATCCGCGCGGCCGGTTGCGCGACCTTGCGGCGGCGCGGGGGGACAGCCTGTCGGCGCTGTCGGCGATGCTCGGTCGCAACGCGGCCTATCTCCAGCAGTTCGTCGTGCGCGGGTCGCCGCGGCGGCTGAGCGCGGACGACCGGCGTCGGCTGGCGGACTATTTCGGGGTGGACGAGGTGGACCTGGGCGCGGACCCGGGCCGACGCGTGATGGTGCTGCCGCGGCTCGACGTGCTCGCCTCGGCAGGACCGGGCAGCTTCGTCGACGGGGAGGTGGTGCTCGGCGCCGAAGCGCTCGATCCCGCGCTCGCCGACCGACTGGGGCTGCACCAGGGGCAAGCGGCGATCGTGCGAGTCCGTGGCGATTCGATGGAGCCGGGACTGTGCGACGGCGACCTGATCGTCGTCGACCGCGCGCGACGGACCCCCGATGCGCGCGGTGGCGTCTACGTGATCCGCATCGACGATGCGGTGATGGTCAAGCGGGTGCGCCGCGCGCGGGACGCACTGATCGCCGTCAGCGACAATCCGGCGGCCGGACCGGTGCCGGAGGGCACGATCGAAGTCATCGGCCGCGTCGTCTGGCTGATGCGCGAGCCGCGCTGAGACGGGGGCCGACGAGATGAATTGCTTCGTCACCTCGGACTTGATCCGGGATGACGGCCGAGAATGGCAGAACTTGGTCTCGGCCCTGAAATTTGATGAAGTCGCACGAAACCGTTCGTGCTGAGCCTGTCGAAGCACCGGCGGGATTGAGGCCCTTCGACAGGCTCAGGGCGAACGGCGGGTTTGGATCAGCCTGACGCCATCATGCGCTAGCGCCGCCGGTCGCGTAGCCACACCGCGACCGCACCCAGGCTGCCGATGACGAGGCCGGCGAGGAATCCGATCGTCACCTGGCCCTGCATCAATCCGACGACGGTGCCGCCGAGCGAACAGATCGCGATCAGGATGCCGCCGGCGGCGGAGGGAGGGGTATCGGCCATGGCGACAGCCCTGCCACGTCCCGCGCCGGGACGCCAGCGTCCCCGAATGGCACGCGCGGGACGGGGTGCCGCATCCCCGTTTACCATCGCCCGCCGCGGTCCGCCGTACCGGGATGGACGCTGGCACGGCACTTGTAGGATGACGCGACGCCCCCCCGCCTTCAGGAGTTATTGGATGGCCGCCATGTATCTCGCCGACGCCCAGCAGGTTGCCGATGCGGCCGACCTGATCGCGACGTTCGGCGAGCAGGCGCCGCTGGAGGCGGCGATCCGCGCCGGTCATATGCGCGACATCGGCAACGTCGCGCACTTCTGCCGCTGGCGGCAGACCGAGCGCCTCGTCGCGTTGCTCGTCTCCGACGAGGCGGTCGGTACCATCCACTGACGCCGTCTGGGGCGGCCGCCCGACGATCCGTTTCGCGTCCGCGGCGGACCGATCGCAGGGCCGGTTCATAGGGGACTGTTTTCGCAGGCGGACGCACGCTAAGCCGTCGCCATGGGTTCGCGTGTGGGGTGGTTCGGGCTAGGCGCGGCCGCTGTTCTTCTTTCCGGGCAGGCGGCGGCGCAGACCAGCCCCGCGGACACGATCCCGCTCGACCCGAATGCGCCGCTGGCGCCGCTGCCCGACATTGGCGTCGCCTGGCCCGATCTCGGCAAGGAGGCGCCGGGCACGACCACGGCGGCGGCGACCGACGGGGCGGCGGAGCGGCGCTACGCCTGGCGGATCGACGGCATCGACACGGCCGCGACGCCGCTGCTGCGCCAACGCTTCGACGAGCTGTCGACGCTCGGCGCCAACGACGGCAGCGCCGCCAATGCCGCGCAGCTCGACCGGCGGGCGCGCGAGGACGCCGACCTGCTCCAGACGCTCCTGCGCGGCGAGGGCTATTACGACGCGCGGGTGACCACCCGCGTCGAGGGCGGCGCGAAGCCGCTGGTGGTCCTCGCCGCCGAACCGGGTACGCTCTACCGCTTCAAGGACGTGACCTTGGGCGGGATCGCCGCGGCGGACGGCAAGGCGGACACGCTGCGCCAGGCGTTCGGCGTCAAGCCGGACGATCCGGTTAACGCCGATGCGATCGTCGCGGGGCAGGCGAAGCTCGCCACGACGATCGGGCGCGAGGGCTTTCCCTTCGCGGATGTCGGCGAACCGCAGATCGTCGTCGACCATGCGACAAAGACCGCGACGCTCGACCTCGCGGTCGCCCCCGGCAGCGCGCGGCGCTTCGGCAAGGTGGTGGCGCTGCCCGGCAACCGCGTCTTCGATGCGCACCACGTGCAGGAGATCGCGCGCTTTACGCCGGGCGATACCTATGACGCCGCCTCGCTCGACGACCTGCGCCGCGCGCTGATCCAGACCGGCCTCGTCTCGTCGGTGGAGGTCAAGCCGCTCGCGGGCGACGGCGCCGACACGGTCGACGTCGGCGTCAAGCTCGATCCGGCGCCGCCGCGCACCATCGCCGGCGAACTCGGCTACGGCACGGGGGAGGGCGCGCGCGCGGAGATCAGCTGGACGCATCGCAACCTGTTCCCGCCCGAAGGCGCGCTGACGCTGCGCAGCGTGCTCGGCACCCGCGAACAGCTCGGCGGCGTCGTCTTCCGCCGCAACAATTTCGAGGGCCGCGACCGGGTGCTGACCGCGCAATTCGCGGCGAGCCACGTCCAGCGCGACGCCTATGAGGCCAAGACGCTGACGATCGCCGCCAGCCTGGAGCGGCAGACGACGATCTTCTTCCAGAAGGCATGGACCTGGTCGATCGGCGGCGAGGTGCTGAGTTCGGACGAGCGCGACGTCATCGCCGCGACGGGGCAGCCGCGCCGGCGGACCTTCTACATCGCCGCCGCGCCGACCAGCCTCAATTACGACGGGTCGGACGATCTGCTCAATCCCACCCGCGGCTTCCGCCTGGGCGGCCGGTTCAGCCCGGAATTCTCGCTCGAGGGCGCCGCCTTCGGCTATGCGCGGTTGCAGCTCGACGGCAGCGCGTACCAGCCGGTCAAGCGTGGGGTGGTGCTCGCCGAGCGCATCCGCCTCGGCTCGATCCTGGGCGCCTCGCGCGACCGGATCGCGCCGTCGCGGCGTTTCTACGCGGGCGGCGGCGCCTCGGTGCGCGGCTACGGTTATCAGGCGATCGGGCCGCGCGACGTCAACAACGACCCGATCGGCGGCCGCAGCCTCGCCGAATTCTCGATCGAGACGCGGGTCAAGGCATTCGGCAACTTCGGCATCGTGCCGTTCCTCGACGGCGGCACGATCTACACCAGCGCGCTGCCGCGGCTCGGCGACTTCCAGTACGGCGCGGGCGTCGGCGTGCGCTATTATTCGAACTTCGGCCCGATCCGCCTCGACGTCGGCACGCCCTTGAACCCGCAGCCGGGCGACAGCCGGATCGCGGTATACGTCTCGCTGGGCCAGGCGTTTTGACGCGCTGGCTGCGGCGCATCGCCGGAACGCTCGCGGCGCTGGCGGGAATCGTCGCGCTGGCGCTCGCCATCGTCGACACCGACGTCGGCCATCGCTGGGTGGCGCAGCGGATCGGCGCGATCCGCACCGCCAATGGATTGAGCTTCGCGATCGGCCGGATCGACGGCTCGCTCTACGGTCGCGCAATGTTGAAGGACGTGCGCGTCCGCGACCTCGACGGCCTGCTGCTCCAGGCGCCGGCGGTGACGCTCGACTGGTCGCCGTGGCTGTGGCTCGACAACCGGCTGGCGATCCGCCGCCTCGCCATTCCCCAGGCGACGCTGTTCCACGCGCCGCACACCCGGCCGAGTGCCCGGCGCGGGCCGATCCTGCCCGATTTCGATATCGCGATCGGCGATCTCGCGATCGACCGGCTGGTGTTGGCAAGGCCGGTGCTCGGTACCGAGCGCACCGCGCGGGTGCGCGGCCATGCCGATATCCGCCACGGGCATGCCAGGGTACGGCTCGCCGCGCTGGTCACCGGATCGGACCGGCTGGCGCTGCGCCTCGATGCGGAGCCGAATCGCGACCGTTTCGACCTCGACGTGCGTGCGGCGGGCGCGGCGGGGGGTGCCCTCGCGCGCAGCCTCGGCAGCCGTCGCGCGCTCGCACTCGATGTCGGCGGAGCGGGAAGCTGGACGCGCTGGCGCGGTCGTGCGATCGGCCGCAGCGGCGCGGTACATGCGCTCGACCTGACGCTCGCCGCCGACGCCGGCCGCTACGCGCTGGCGGGCGAGCTCGTTCCGCAAGGGCTGTTCGGCGGGATGGTCCAGCGGCTCGCCGCCCCGCGCCTCCGCGTCGCCGGAAATGCGACCTTCGCCGGCCGCCGCCTCGACGGGGCGCTGACACTGCACAGCCCGGCGCTGGCGCTGCGCACGACCGGCGTCGTCGATCTCGGCGCGGGCGCCTGGCGCAACGTCCGCGTCGCCGCGCGCCTGCTCCGCCCCGCCGCGGTGATCCCGGCGATGAGCGGCAGCGGTATCGAGGCGCGCGCCGTACTCGACGGCGCCTTCGGCAGCGCCCGGTTCGACTATCGCCTGCGCGCCGAGCGGATCGCGGTCGACCGCACCGGCATGGCGGGCGTGCGCCTCGCCGGCAGCGGGCGGCTCGGCGGCCGCGTCCTGACGATGCCGACGCGCTTCGCGGCGGCGGAGGTGACGGGCATCGGCACCGTCGCGGGTGGCATCCTCCATAACCTCAGCCTCGACGGACCGCTGACGCTGAAGGGCGCGCTGCTCACCGGCGATGCGCTGCGCCTGCGTTCGGACAAGCTCAACGCGCGGCTGATGCTCGCGGTCGACTTCGCCACCGGCCGCTACGAGGTCGGGCTCAACGGCACGCTCAACCGGCTCTTCATCAAGGGGCTGGGCATGGTCGACCTGCGTTCCGACCTGCGCGTCGTCCCCGGCGCGGGCGGCCGTGGTACCCGCATCGTCGGGCGCGGCACCGCGCAGGTCGTGCGGCTCGACAACGGCTTCCTGCGCGGGCTGACCGGTGGCCTGCCGCGAATCGTCACCAATCTCGAACGCAGTCCCGACGGCGTGCTGCGTTTTTCGAACATGGTCCTGACGTCGCCGCTGCTAACCCTGCGTGGCAACGGCTATCGGCGTCGCGACGAGACCTTCCATATCGAGGCGGTCGGGCGGCACGGGACCTACGGCCCGGTGACGCTGCGGCTCGACGGCAAGATCGACCGACCGACGCTCGACCTCGTCTTCGCCAGCCCCAACGCCGCGCTCGGCCTCACCCAGGTGCGCGCGCACCTCGACCCCACGCCGCAAGGCTTCGTCTATCGCGCCGAGGGCGGCTCGCAGCTCGGGCCGTTCACGCTGGCGGGATCGATCCTGCTGATGCCGCCGGGCGTCGACGACATCCTCGTCGTCGACCGACTCGCCGTGACCGGCACCACCGCCGCGGGACGTCTCGGAATAGGTCATGGCGGCTTTACCGGACGGCTCGGCGTCGCCGGTGGCGGCCTGTCGGGCGAGTTGCTGTTCCGGCCGGTCGATACCAACCAGCGGATCGAGGCGCACCTCGATGCGGCCAACGCGGAACTGGCGGGGACCGCGGTGCGCCGCGCGCATCTCGATGCCGTGCTGCTGCTCGACCCGGCCGGCACCGCGATCGAGGCGACGGCGACCGGATCGGGCCTGCGCCGCGGCCGGTTGAGCGTCGCGCGCTTCGCCGGCAACGCGCGGCTGCGGGGCGGGACGGGCGAGATCCGCGCATCGATCGCCGGCTCGCGCGGCCGCGCCTTCGACATCCAGAGCGTGACGCAGGTGACGCCGCAGGGTTTCTCGGTCGCCGCGCAGGGCACGCTCGACCGCCGGCCGCTCAAGCTGCTCTCGCCCGCGGTCATCGCGCGCGACGGTGACGGCTGGCGCGTCGTGCCGACCCGGCTCGCCTTCGCGGGCGGCGAGGGCGAGGTCGGCGGTCGCTTCTCCGCGTCCGGTCTGGCGGTCGATGCTTCGCTCACCCGTATGCCGCTCGCGATCCTCGACATCGGCTTCCCACGCCTCGGCCTCGGTGGCACCGCGTCGGGGTCGTTCAGCTATGCGAAAGCCGCGGGCCAGGCGCCGACCGGCAAGGCCGACCTCACCGTCCGCGGCCTCAGCCGCGCGGGGCTGGTGCTGGCGTCGCGGCCGATCGACCTCGGCCTTGCCGCGATCCTCTCCGCCGATCGCCTGGGCGTCCGCGCGGTGATGGCGTCGGGCGGGCGCACGATCGGACGCGCGCAGGCGCTGCTCAAACCGCTCGGCGGCGGCGACCTCGCCGCGCGCATCGCCGCCGCGCCGCTCTTCGCGCAGGTCCGCTACCAGGGACCGGCGGACACCTTGTGGCGCCTGACCGGCGTCGAGCTGTTCGACCTCTCGGGTCCGGTCGCGATCGGCGCCGACGTCAGCGGCCGCATCGCCGCGCCCGTCATTCGCGGCGTGCTCCAGGCGAACGGTGCGCGGATCGAGAGCGCCAATACCGGGACCGTCCTGACCAATGTCGTCGCGACCGGCCGATTCGGCGGATCGCGGCTCCAGATCGACCGCTTCGCCGCCGACGCCGGCAAGGGCGGTCGCGTCACCGGCAGCGGCGGCTTCGACTTCGCGGCGGCGCACGGCATCGGCCTCGACTTGCGGTTGCAGGCCGATCACGCGGTGATGATCAACCGCGACGACATCGGCGCGACGGTGACCGGGCCGCTCACCTTCACCTCGGACGGGGCGGGCGGCCGCATCGCCGGCGATGTCGTCCTGAACCGCAGCCGCTACCGGCTCGGCCAGGCGACCGCCGCCACCGCGGTGCCGCGCCTCAATATCCGCGAGATCAACCTGCCCGACGGCGGCGAGGAGGACGAAGCACCCGTCTCGCCCTGGACGCTGGCGATCAAGGCGCACGCCGCCGACAAGGTCATCGTCGGCGGCCTCGGGCTGTCGAGCGAATGGTCCGCCGACCTCGGCATCGCCGGCCAGCCCGGGAACCCGGCGATCACCGGCCAGGCCAATCTGGTACGGGGCGACTACGAATTCGCCGGCCGCAAGTTCGAGCTGCGCCGCGGCATCATCCGCTTCGCCGGCGAGGTGCCGGCCAATCCCGCGCTCGATATCGAGGCGAATGCGGACACCACCGGCCTCAGCGCCTCGATCCGGGTGACGGGTACCGCCCTGAAGCCGGAGATCGGCTTCACCAGCGTGCCCGCGCTGCCCGAGGACGAGCTGCTGTCGCGGCTGCTGTTCGGCACCTCGATCACGCGGCTGTCGGCACCCGAGGCGTTGCAGCTCGCCGCCGCGGTGGCGGCGCTGCAGAACGGCGGCAACGGCCTCAACCCGATCAACGCGGTGCGCCGTGCCGCCGGGCTCGACCGGCTGCGCATCCTGCCGGCAGACCCGCAGACGGGGCAGGGGACGTCGATCGCCGCCGGCAAGTTCGTGACGCGCCGCCTCTACGCGGAGATCGTCACCGACGGGCAGGGCTATTCGGCGACGCAGGTCGAATTCCAGGTCACCCGCTGGCTCTCCCTGCTGTCGAGCATCTCGACGCTCGGCCGGCAGAGCGCCAACGTGCGCGTGTCGAAGGACTATTAGGGCCGTTTTCGACCGGACAGGGTCGCCTTCACACTCACCCTCACCATCACCCTTCGTCGTCTTTTCCCTCTCCCGATGGGAGAGGGAGGGAGCGGCGCAGCCGCGGAAGGGTGAGGGTGACGTTACCTTCGTACAGCTACGCAACGCTTGACACACCTGAGGCTCATAGGTGATCGATGTTGTCGCATTTCCGCAACACTCTGTAACTTTCGCGATTTTAATGGGCAGCTAAGTTGACCCATAGCGACACCCGAATCTAACGACGGCGTTATCATCGCCAAACTAGGTTCAGGGAAAATCGCTATGTATCTGCGTATCATGCGGTCTCGCACGCTGATCGGTGCCAGCATCCTCGCGCTGACAGGAATGGGCAGTGCTGCTGCCGCTCAAACCACGCCGGCGCCGACCCAGGCGCCCGATGTCGCGGCACAGGATCCCGCGGAGGATCAGACCGCGACCGGCCAGACCGCCGGCAATGCCGCGACCGCGGACGACCAGGCCGGCGGCCAGGAGATCGTCGTCACCGGTTCGCGCATCGCGCGCCCGGAATTCGAGACGTTGCAGCCGACGCAGGTGATCGGTGCCGCGCAGATCCAGAACCGTGGCTACACCAACGTCGGCCAGGCGCTGACCGAGCTGCCCGCCTTCGGCCCGCCGGGCAACAGCGGCGTCGGCGCGCAATCCTCGTTCGGCCCGGCACAGACCTTCGTCGACTTCTTCGGCCTCGGCACGCAGCGCACGCTGGTGCTGGTCAACGGCCGCCGCTTCGTCTCGTCGAACACCGCCAGCATCTTCGGCCCCGTCTCGGCGGGTACGCAGGTTGACCTCAACAACATCCCCTCGACCCTCGTCGAGCGGATCGAGACCGTCGCGATCGGCGGCGCGCCGATCTACGGTTCGGACGCGATCGCCGGCACCGTCAACATCATCCTGAAGCGCAACTTCGAAGGCCTCAACCTCGAGGCGCAGACCGGCATTTCCGATCGCGGCGACGCGCCTGACAACCGCCTTAGCCTGCTCGCCGGCAAGAATTTCGCCGACGGTCGCGGCAACATCACGATCTCGGGCGAATACAACAAGGTGACCGGCCTCACCGCCAGCGACCGCTCGATCACCGCCGCCGGCAACTTCTTCGGCACCCCGCCGGCATCGGCGAATTCGCAGTTCCAGCGCCTGCTCTATCCGGCGCAGCGCTATTCGGCGTTCACGATCGGTGGCGTGCCGTTCAGCGCCGACGATTACCTCGCCTCGCGCTCGGGCATCCGCAACGCCGCGGGCCAGCTGCTCCAGTTCGGTGCCAACGGCACGCTGGTGCCGCTCGACCTCGGCACCGTGCTGCGCCAGGGCTATATCAGCAGCGGCGGCAACGGCTTCGACCTGCCCGCGCAGTCCAACCTGCTGACCAATTCCGAACGCTACATCGGCAGCGTCCAGGCGAGCTATCAGCTCACCGACAACATCCGCTTCTTCGGCGAGGGCTGGTACGTCCATTCGAAGGGCGTCAACCTGATCGACCAGCCGAACTACAACACCGCGCTGTTCGACGACGCCGGCACCGCCGACGGCAATCTGCTGGTCAGCATCAACAACCCGTATCTGTCGGCGGCCGACCGCGCGACGATCGCCGCCAATCTCGCGCCCGGCCAGACGCAATTCTACGTGGGCCGTGCGCTTGCGGACCTGACCACCGGCCGCTCGCAGGCGACCGTCGAGACCTATCGCTTCGTCGGCGGCTTCGACGGCACGTTCGGCGTCGCCGGCCGCGAGTTCAAGTGGGAGGTGTCGGGCGTCTACGGTCGTTCGAAGACCACCGGGCGCAACTACGAACTGGTGCAGCAGAACTTCGCCAATGCGATCGACGCGGTGCGCGATGCCTCGGGCAACATCACCTGCCGTCCGGGTGCGGTCAGCGCGAACATCCCGACGCTGAGCAACACCTGCGCCCCGCTCAACATCTTCGGCCAGGGCCAGGCGAGCCAGGCGGCGCGCGACTATATCTTCGCGATCGCCACGCCGCGCTCGATCAACGAGCAGTATGTCTTCAACGCCAATGCCAACGGCCCGATCTTCCAGCTGTTCGGCAACGACGTGAACGTGTCGCTCGGCTACGAGCATCGCGAGGAGAAGACGCGCTTCGATCCGGGCGATTACTATTACGGCGAGACGCTGGCCGACGGCAGCCGCCAGCAGTACGGCCGCACCATCCCGATCGATCCGATCGCAGGCAAGTTCAACACGGACGAGGTCTTCGGCGAGCTCGTCGTGCCCGTCGTCTCGAGCAAGAACGAGCTGTCCTGGCTCAAG
>JBKBTU010000239.1:0-3876 GCA_046290715.1 Sphingomonas sp.
CGCGCCTCGACGAGACGCAGGCGGCGCGCAAGCCCGTGCTCGTGTGGAAGGAACAGCCGCTGGCCGAAGCGGCGGAATAGGAACGCTTACGCCATTCCTCCTTGTGCTCCCGCGAAGGCGGGAGCCCAGTCCTGGGTCCCCGCCTTCGCGGGGACACATGCTGGCGGGTTTCGCCGAAAGGCGATAACTTCCAGCGGTCATCAGGGTGATGGTTGGGGACACATGCATACACAGCAGCCGGGCGGGTGGATCAGCTATGCGATCCCCTTCGTCGTCATCGCGATCGTCATGGCGCTGCGCTGGCGGCGGATGAGCCGGGTGACGCCGTTGAAACTCGAACGGCTGTGGATCCTCCCCGCATTCTATCTGGTGGTGATCGGCGTCACCTTCGCGGCGCATCCGCCACAAGGGCTCGGCTGGCTGTTCTGCGTCGGCGCACTCGGCCTGGGGGCGGCGCTCGGCTGGCAGCGCGGCAAGCTGATGCGGATCACGCTCGATCCGGAGACGCACGCGCTCAACCAGGCCTCGTCACCCGCGGCGCTGCTGTTCATCGTCGTGCTGATCGTGGTGCGCAGCGGCGCGCGCCAGGCGGCGACGTTCGGCGGCCCGGCGGGGCTCGACCCGATGGCGATCACCGACGTGCTGATGGCGCTGGCGCTCGGGCTGTTCACTGCGCAGCGGGTGGAGATGTATCTGCGCGGCAAGCGGATGCTGGCTCAGGCGAGTTCGCCGGCGCCCGCCGCCAGCGTCTCCTGACGCCGCCGCACCGCCTCGCGCCAGACGATAACGAGGCCGCTCGCGACGATGACCGGCGCGCCGATCCAGGTCGACGCGGCGGGCAGCGCATCGAACAGCAGCCAGCCGAGCAGCGTCGCCCATAGCAGGCTGGAATAATCCATCGGCACGACGACCGACACCGGCCCCAGGCGGAGCGAGTTGGTCATCGCGATCTGCGCGCAGCCGCCGAGCACGCCGACTGCGGCGAGCGCCGCCCAGCCGGCGGGGGCGTGCGCCCTCGCGATCGGCAGGTAGAGCAGCGACAGCGGCACCAGCGACAGGACCGAGAACCAGAAGACGGTGGTCAGCGCCGCCTCCGTCCGGCCGATCTGGCGCAGCAGGATGGTGACGCAGGCGGTGCCGAACGCGCCGCCCAGCGCGAAGCCGGCTCCCACGAGCGGCAAGTGGCCGTCGTTCGCGGCGATGCCGGGCGCGGCGACGATCAGGACCCCGACGAAGCCGATGACCACCGCCCCCCAGCGCCATGCTCCGGTCGGCTCGCGCAGGATCGCCGCGCCGAGGATCGTGGTGATCAGCGGCACGGTGAAGCCGATCGTCGTCGCCTCGGCGAGCGGCAGCGCGACGATGCCGTTGAAGGTCATCGCCATCGCGCTGAGCCCGACGATCGCGCGCACGACATGCGCGGGCAGTCGCCGCGTCGCGACAGAACGCAGCCCCGGCCCGGCGGCGACGACGCAGGTGACGAGCAACGCCGCGCCGAACTGGCGGAAGAACAGGATCTCGACGACGCTTGCACCCGCCCGTTCGGCGAGCTTGATCGCGGCGTTCATCAGCGCGAAGAACACGACGGACAGCAGGCGCAGGCCGATCGCAGGCAGGATGCGGTCGTTCATGGCGGCGGGCTGTAGCGGGAAGTCCCTGCGGGTGCATCGCTATTCCCGTCCCCCGCTCCGTCATTCCCGCGCAGGCGGGAATCCGGACGCGCTGACGTCGCGCCTCTTTCTTCGACGTTGGAGGTCATGGATTCCCGCCTGCGCGGGAATGACGGAGAGGTTGGCGCGATCGGATCGGTAACTGCCGGACGTACGGGCTGGTCTAATATCCAGATAATGGATAACTCGCGCGCCCATGAAGCACGCTCTTTCCGTCACCCGCGAGGCCGATTTCGCGGCCTGGTATCAATCCGTCATCACCGAGGCCGACCTCGCCGAGGAATCGGGCGTGCGCGGGTGCATGGTCATCCGGCCATGGGGCTATGGCATCTGGGAGCGGATCCAACGGCTGCTCGACGACCGGATCAAGGCGACGGGGCATGAGAATTGCTATTTCCCGCTGTTCATCCCCTTGTCCTATTTCGAGAAGGAGGCCGAACACGTCGAGGGCTTCGCCAAGGAGATGGCGGTCGTCACGCACCACCGCCTGATTCCGGACGGTCATGGCGGCCTGAAGCCCGATCCCGCCGCCAGGCTCGAGGAGCCGCTGGTCGTGCGACCGACGTCGGAGACGGTGATCGGCACCGCCTTTGCCCGCTGGGTGCAGTCGTGGCGCGACCTGCCGGTGCTGATCAACCAATGGGCCAACGTCGTGCGCTGGGAGATGCGCACGCGCATGTTCCTGCGCACCAGCGAGTTTCTGTGGCAGGAGGGGCATACCGCCCATGCGACCGCCGACGAAGCACGCGAAGAGACGCGCAAGATGCTGGAAGTTTACCGCAGCTTCGCCGAGGATTGCCTCGCGCTGCCGGTCGTCGCGGGCGAGAAGCCCGAGAACGAACGCTTCCCCGGTGCGGTCGCGACCTACAGCATCGAGGCGATGATGCAGGACGGCAAGGCGCTGCAGGCGGGCACCAGCCACTTCCTCGGCACCAACTTCGCGCATGCGCAGAACATCCGCTTCCAGAATGCGAGCGGCGAGCTGGAGCTGGCGAATACGACCAGCTGGGGCGTCTCCACCCGCATGATCGGCGGCGTCATCATGGTGCATGGCGACGACGACGGCCTGCGCGTGCCGCCGCGGATCGCGCCGTGGCAGATCGTGATCGTGCCGATGCTGCGCGACCAGCCCGAGGACGAGGCGCTGATCGCCTATGCCAAGGACATCCAGTCGAACCTCGCCGGCCTGTCGGCGTTCGGCGAACCGGTGCGCGCGCTGCTCGACCTCAAGCCGGCCAAGGCGGCGACCAAGCGCTGGGGTTGGGTCAAGAAGGGCGCACCGATCGTGATCGAGATCGGCGGCCGCGACATGGCGGGCGGCAACGTCTCGGTGATCCGCCGCGACCGGCTGTACCGCGAGGACGGCAAGCTCGATGCGGCGGTGATGCCGCGCGGCGATTTCGAGGCGGATGCGCCGGCGCTGCTCGCGGCGATCCAGCAAGCGCTGCATGCCGAGGCGACCGAGCGGCTGAAGGCGAACATCGCGCCGGCGGCCGACTTCGCAGCGGTGGAGGCGCATTTCGCGGACGGCACGAAGAATCCCGGCTGGGTCGAGGTGCAATGGGCACGGCCGACCGGCGCGGCGCTCGACGCGGTGGTGGAGCGGCTGAAGGCGCTCAAGCTGACGATCCGCAACGCGCCGGGCGATCAGGCGCCGGCCGACGGGCCGTGCGTGTTCACCGGTGCGCCGGCGGTGGAGCGGGTGCTGCTCGCAAGGGCGTATTGAGCGAGCCGTTTTCGCACTCACCCTCACCCTTCCGGCGCTACGCGCCTCCCTCCCTCTTTCCATGGGAGAGGGAAGAGACGGCGAAGGGTTCCCATGAAAGTATGACTTTCATGGGGCCCGAAGCCGTCGAAAGGGTGAGGGTGGGTGCGGAACGGTTTGTACTTTCAGGCGCGTCTGGCTTCAGGATTTTGATTCCACGCGAGGCTGCCAAGCCGCCAAGCCGCGCACGATCCTTCTCCGCCACCGCGCGAACCCCTCATTCTTCGCGGCTTCGCATGAAATCAAAGTCGGCCTATTCCTCGTACCGCCGCCCGACATGCGCCTCGCCACGTGCCTCGGCGAGGCGCGCCTGGCGATGGCGTTCGGCATAGCGCGCCCGATCCGCGGCATCGCGGGTGTCGTGGCAGCGCGGGCAGCTGACGCCTTCTTCGTACAACGGCGAGGCGCGGTCTTCGGGCGAAACCGGCATGCGGCATGCGC
>JBKBTU010000240.1:0-3840 GCA_046290715.1 Sphingomonas sp.
GGTTGGTGCATCGGGGCGAACCGGCGGCCGGGCATGAGGTTCCCCGAAGCGCCCGTTTCGGCCGCGTTCCCGCTTTGAGACGGGGCGCGGCCGCATTAACCGCTGGCAGCGGGACCGCGATCCGCGCAAGGGCGATCGGACGCCGGGGGGCTTGGTTTCAAAAGAACGCAGTGCCTTCATGATGTTGAACGTGTCCGTACCACGACAGCAAGGCCCCGCCCCCTCGGCGGAGCGCATCCATACGCTCGACGTGCTACGCGGCATCGCCATCTGCGGCATCCTGCTGATGAACATCCACGGCATGGGCGACGTCGCCGACTATCCGCTGACGCACCTGCCCGCCGCGTGGAACGCCGAATGGGTGAGCTGGGGCATCCAGACGATCTTCGTCCAGGGGGCGATGCGCGGGCTGTTCACCATGCTGTTCGGCGCCAGCATGCTCATCATGCTGCGCCGTGCGGAGGGCGCGGGCGCCTCGGCGCGGCCGCTCGACATCTGGGCGCGGCGCTGCGTCGCGCTGATGGGCTTCGGCGTCATGCAGTGGCTGCTGTTCCTGTGGCCGGGCGAGATCCTCTGGAATTACGGGATCAGCGGCCTGTTCCTGCTCGCCTTCCGCTCCGCCCGGCCGCGCACGCTGCTGCTCGCGGCGGCGCTGCTGATCGGCGCGCTCGGCGCCAACGGCGCGTTCTGGACGCACCAGCAGGTGACGCAGCTCGAGCGCGGCACCGCCGCCGCCGCTCTGGCACGCGCGGGCCAGCCGATCAGCAACGACGACAAGGCGGCGATCGACGCCGAGCGCGAACAGCGCGCCGGCACCCTGCCGAGCGCCGAGGAGCGCCGCCAGCGGATCGCACAGCGCACCCATCCGCTCGACCTGCTCCACTGGAGCGCGGCCTATTGGATGCGCGAGAACCTGACGATCACCGGCTGGGTGGACATCGCCGAGAGCGTCAGCTTCATGCTCATCGGCATGGCGCTGTTCCGGACGGGCATCCTGACCGGAGCGGCCCCCGCGACGACCTATCGGGCGATGCTGATCGGCGGCTATGCGGGCGGGATCGCCCTGCGCGGCTTCCACGTCGCGCTGTTAGCCCGGACCGGGCTCGATCTCGGCTCACCGCTCGCCCCCGCCTGGGCCTGGATCGCGTCGGAAGCCGCGTTCCAGCCGGCGCGGCTCCTGGTGACAATCGGCCATATCGGGCTGATCGTGACGCTGTTCCGGTCGGGCCTGTTCGGCGAGGCGGTGACGCTGCGCGCGCTCGGGCGGATGACGCTCAGCGTCTATTGCCTCCAGTCGATCCTCGGTGCGCTGATCTTCTACGCGGCGGGCTATGTCGGGGTCTTCTCGCTGCCGCAGCTCTGGCTGATCGCGGCCGGCATCTGGGCGGTCTCGGCGGTCCTGTGCCGCTGGTGGCTCGCGCACCATCCGATGGGACCGGCGGAGACGCTGCTCCGCTCGATCGCCTACGGCAGCGGCGCGGCCAAGCCGCACCCCGCGCCGCTCTGATCAGTCCGCCCGGTCGCTCGGGGTCGGGCTGCCGGGGAAATAGGAGAGGTGCGGCGGCTGGTTGTACGCCGTATTCTGCCACGCCACGCCGAGGCGATAGACCGGGTCCTGCATCAGCGTCACCAGCCGGTGCGTCGTCGGATAGGGCGTGACGTAGATGCGCAGTTCGCGATTGTCGGCGCTGCGCCAGATCACCTCCTCGCGCCAGTCGCCCAGGATATCCGCCTGAAGCGCCGGGTTCGCCTTGGTCCCGTTGTTCGACGCGACGTCGTCGGGGTGGAGCAGCGGCGTCGCGGTGCCGCTGCGCCAATCCCATTTGCTGATCGTCGTGCCGTCGAGCAATTCCTGGAGCAGGTCGCCGTCCCAGTAGAGCGCGAAATTGGTCTGCCGCGGCGCCCGGCCGATCGCCTTGCCATGGACATCGAACAGGTCGGGGCTGTTCGATCCCCAGAATTCGGCACCGACGTGGCGCGGATCGATATCGGCGGCGAGGCCGCGGCCGGTGTCGCGGTCCGTAGGCTTGGTCCACAGCACCTGACCGGTGCGCGCGTCGAGCAGCGCCGAGCCGATCCCGCCGTTGCTGCCGACCTGTTCGTGCACGCCCCACTTCTCGAGGCCGGGGCGCTGCGGATCGAGGTCGCCGACATGCATCGCATCGCCGTGAAACAGCGGCTGCGTCCACAGCCCCTTGCCGGTGTCGTCGATCGCCATCGATCCGTAGACCACCTCGTCGCGCCCGTCGCCGTCGACGTCGGCGATGCTGAGCTGGTGGTTGCCGCGATCGCCGTAATCCGCGTTGCCCGCCGCCGCGCTGTCGAACAGCCAGCGCCGCGTCAGCTTGCCGCCGCGATAGTCCCAGGCGGCGACCGCGGTCCGCGCATAATAGCCGCGGCCGAAGATCATGCTGGGGTGCCGCCCGTCGAGATAGGCGACGCCGGCGAGGAATCGGTCGGACCGGTTGCCGTAGCCGTCGCCCCAGGTCTCGCGCAGCTGGTCGAAGCTCGGGTTGCCGCCTGGATAGCGCGGCGGATCGTAGGGTGCGGTCGCGAGCGCGCGGCCGGTGCGGCCGTCGAACACCGTCAGATATTCCGGCCCCTTCAGGATCCGCCCCTGCAGCGGCGCCATCCTGGTGCCGTCGGCGAGCACCTTGGCACCGGTGCGGTCGGGCTGCGGCACCTCCCCCTCATGCCCGCGCCAGTCCGCCTTGGCATCGCCGATCACCCTGCCGGTCCCGTCGACCGTGGCGTCCGCGGTCTTCATCGCCACTTCGGCGCGCCCGTCGCCGTCAAAATCGAACACCTGGAACTGCGTGTAATGCGCCCCGGCGCGGATGTTGCGGCCGAGGTCGATCCGCCACAACCGCTTGCCCTCCAGCGTATAGGCATCGAGGAAGACGTCGCCGGTATAGCCCGCCTGGCTGTTGTCGTGGCTGTTCGTCGGGTCCCACTTCAGCACCACCTCGTAGCGGCCGTCGCCGTCGAGATCGCCCACCGAGGCGTCGTTGGCGGTGTAGCCATAGGCCTGCCCGTCGGGCGTCGTGCCGCCGGGGGGCGGCGTCAGCGAAATCGAGAGATAGCCGCGCGGCAGCATCAGCGCCGCGCCGCTCGGCGCACCCGCCGCGCCGCCGCCGACCGCGCGGACGGTGTAGCGCGCCGTCGGGGCACCGTCGCGATCGACGAACGCGGTCGCATCGGCGATCGGCCGCGCGTTGAGCTTGCGCCCGTCGCGATAGACGTCGAAGGCGATGTCCTTGGGATCGTCGGCGAGCAGCCGCCAGCTGACCAGCCACCCGCCGCCCTGCGCCGGTGCGGCGACCAGCCCGCGGTCGAGCCGCTCGGCCATGCGCGGCGGCTGCGCGGCGAGCGGTGAGGACAGCCATGTCCCAAGCAGCAGCGCCGCGGCCAAGCCCTTGTCATATCGCATCATCGTCTCTCCCGCAGCCGCCGCTCGAATCGGCTTGTCTCAATAATCATGATTGCATTTCAAATTTTGGCAACCTAGGATCGGAACACCAGTCCAGTATGTGGACCTGGGGAGCCGGCGACATGCCGCGGCGACGGTAAAGACCGCGCCGACACTGGAGGGGATGAGCGATGCATAGCCGAACGAGCCCGATATCCGCCGCAACCGTGCCGACGATGCCGTCGGCCGCCGCCATGCGTGCGCTTCGTCCCACCGGCTGACGCTCACCTCCACTTCGCTCGGGCGGCCGCGGTGCGCGGCGCCCACCGGCCGCGACGCGGCTTCAACAGGGAGACTTCACTCATGACCGCCAGCCGCCTGGCCGCCCGCCGCACGCTCGCGACGACCTCCGCCCCCGCCCTTGCCCTGGC
>JBKBTU010000241.1:0-3828 GCA_046290715.1 Sphingomonas sp.
AAACCATGACCGCTCGCCCCAATACGACATGCGCAGCCTGTTCATCAATCTCGAATTGATGTTCCGCGTGCAGGACCGCGCCTTCGCCGATCACGTGCGCGGCTATGTCGAGGGCGAGATCGCGCGTTCGCAGCCTGTAACCAAGGCATGGTACAAGGCGCATGCCGGCCTGGTGCAGCGCGTGCGGCAATTCTTCGCCTATCTGCTGATCGCGGTGGTCGATCCCAGCGTGTCGCGCGGGCTCAATTTCGGGATCGACGACTAGATCCACGTCGCCGGTGAATCCTGGCGGGGCAAGGCCACCACCTCGCCAAGCGCAGGGATATGGGCGACCATCCGCTCCAGCGGCTCCCCCGCAAGCAGCGTACGGATCGCCGCGATCGGGCCGCCGTGCGCGATCACCAGCGTGTCGCCTTGCGCGGGCAGTGCGTCCCACGCGGCTTGAGCGCGCGCGGCGAGGTCGGCGCCGGTTTCGCCGCCGCCGGGGCGAAAGCCGGCGGGATCGGTCATCATGCCGTCCATCAGATCGCCCGTTTCGCGCCAGATCGCGTCCCAGCGGCGCCCCTCCCACGTCCCGAAGTCGCGCTCGAGCCAGCGCGGATCGGCGTGGTACGGGAGCCCCGTCGCCCGCGCGACCATCGCTGCGAGTCGCTCGGTCCGGCGCGCACCCGAATGGACGATATGTGCCGGCGCCTCCGCCGCCAGCGTCGCGGCAAGCGCGCGCGCGAGCCCGGCGCCGGCACGGCTCCACCCCATGTCCGAGCGGCCGTAGCAACGCCCCGCCCAGCCGCGTGCCACCGGCGGGTGGCGGACGAGCAGGACGCGCGTGCTCATGCCGCGGCGGCGGCGAGCAGCACTGCGAGCTGCCCCATATAGGCGGCGAACCCCAGGCAATCGCCCGTGCTCCCGCCGATCCGTCCCCGCAGGAAACGCGCGAGCCAGGCGAGGAACAGCGCACCGATCACAGCGCTCGCCAGCAGCGCCGAAGGCCGCAGCCACAGCAGCGCCGACACGCCCGGCAGCGTCAGCAGCACCGCGAGCGCCACCCGCCTTCCCGGCGAGCCGCTGCCGATGCGCGCCGCAAGGCCGGTACCGTCCGCGGGTGGCGGCACCAGCGCCGCGAGCAGCACCGCCCAGAGCCTCCCCATGCTCGCCGCCGCGACGATCGCGGCGACGGTCAACGCCGGAGGCAACGCGACGAACGCCGCCAGGCGCAGGCCGACCGCCAGGCCCATCCCCAGCGTCCCGTAGCTGCCGATGCGGCTGTCGCGCATGATCCGCAGCGCGTCGGGCCCACGCGCGGTGCCGCCAAACGCGTCGCAGAAGTCGGCGACGGCATCCTCATGGAACGCGCCGGTCAGCAGCGCCTCCACCGCCAGCGCCAGCAGCGCGGCGACCATCGGCGGCCATAGCGCGCTGGCCGCGGCGAATACCGACGTGGTCACCATTCCGATGCCGGCGCCGACCAGCGGAAACCACGCCATCGCGCGGGCGAGGCCGTCCTGCGCCTCGTCGGCGGTGAGCCGCGCGAGCCACGGCACCGGCAGCCGGGTGAGGAACTGAACCGCCAGAAACGGTGGCGCCCAGATCGGCGCGCGCGTCATCCGTCGCGCCGCTCCGTACCGATCGCATCGAGCCGCGCGACGTCGCCGAGCAGCGCCGCGGCCGCATCGAGCAGCGGCAGCGCGACCAGGGCGCCGCTCCCCTCGCCCAGCCGCATCTCCCAGTCGAGCAGCGGTTCGAGCCCGAGATGCGCGAGCGCCGCGCCATGCCCCGGTTCGGCGGAGCGGTGGCCGGCGATCATCGCGCGCACGGTGCCGGGCGCGAGCCGCTCGGCGATCAGTGCCGCCGCGGTCGCGACATAGCCGTCGAGCAGCAGCGTCGCGCCGAGCGCTGCACCGCGCGCGAAGAAGCCGGCCATCGCCGCGATCTCATAGCCCGCGAGCGCGGCGATCGCGGTGCGCGGAGCCTGGCCCAGCAGCGGGTGCGCATGCTCAACCGCCTCGGCGACGATGCGCGTCTTGGCCGCGAGCACCGCCGCGTCCGCCCCTGCGCCCTGCCCGACCATCGCGGCCGGCGCGGCACCGGTCAGCAGCGCCGACAGCGCCGCCGCCGGCGTGGTGTTGCCGATCCCCATCTCGCCTGCGATCAGTACGGCGGCGTCCGCCGCGACCGCGCGGGTCGCCTCGTCCGCACCCACCGCCCAGGCGGCGTCGAAGTCCGCGACCGACATCGCCGGTCCTCGCGCGAGGCTGGCGGTCCCCGCGGCGACCCGCGCATCGCGATAGAAGGCCGGCGGATCGGCGGGCGGCGGCGCGGCGACGCCGACATCGACCAGCCGCAGGTCGCAGCCATGCGCCGCGGCGAGCGCGTTGCTGGTGGCGCGGCCCGCCGCGATCGTCGCGACCATTAGCCCGGTCACGTCGGACGGCCACGCCGACACGCCATCGGCGACGCAGCCGTGGTCGCCGGCGAACAGCACCAGCGCGCGCGGGCGCGTACGAGGATCGGGGCGCGCCTGCGTCAGCGCGAGCCGCACCGCCAGCGCCTCGAGCCGGCCGAGGCTGCGCCGCGGCTTGGCGAGCGCGTCGAGATGCGCCCAGATGTCGTCTTCGGTCATGCGGCCTCCCGTGCCAGCGCGATCAGCGCGTCGATGTCGACGACCGTTTCGAGCGTCGCGGCGATGCCGTCGAGCGCGGTGTCGATCACCGCGCGCCGCTCGAGACCGTCCGATGCCGCGCCGAGGTCCGCGAGCAACGCCGCGCGCGCCTCCGCCCGGTCGAACAGGCCGTGGACGTAGCAGCCGGCGATGCGACCATCGTCCGCAGACGTACCATCGACCCGGCCGTCATCGAAACGCAGCAACGGCGGCGCGTCGGCGGCGACCGACGTGACGCCGGCGTGGATCTCATAGCCCGCGAAGCGCGCGCCCGAACCGACGAGACGCCCGCACACCTCACGCGTCTGCTTGGCGGCGGCGAGAATCGTGTCGACCGGCAGCAGGCCGAGGCCGGCGACCGTCTCTGCCGGCCCCTCCAGCCCCAGCGGATCGGCGATGCTGCGGCCGAGCATCTGGTAGCCGCCGCAGAGGCCGAGCACGCGGCCGCCGCGGCGGACGTGCGCGGCGAGGTCGACGTCCCACCCCTGCGCCCGGACGAAGGCGAGGTCGGCGATCGTCGCCTTGGTCCCCGGCAGGATGACGAGCGCGGCGTCGCCGGGCAGCGGCCGGCCCGGCGGCACCATCTCCAGCTGCACGCCCGGCTCGTGCGCCAGCGCGTCCATGTCGTCGAAATTGGCGATGCGCGACAGCATCGGCACCACGATCCGCGGACCGGCGCCCGTGCCGCCGTCGCGCCCCAGGGCGACCGCATCCTCCGCCGGCAGCCTGGCGGCGTCGGCGAGCCATGGAATCACGCCGAGCGCCGGCCAGCCGGTCCGGGCGGTGATCGCGGCAATGCCGTCGTCGAACAGGCTGACGTCGCCGCGGAACTTGTTGACGAGGAAGCCGCGGATCATCGCCGCATCCGCAGGGTCGAGCACGGCATGCGTGCCGACCAGCGACGCGATCACGCCGCCGCGATCGATGTCGCCGACCAGCACCACCGGCACCCCCGCCGCCCGTGCGAAGCCCATGTTGGCGATGTCGCCGGCACGCAGGTTGATCTCGGCGGGGGATCCCGCCCCCTCGACGACGACGATGTCCGCCGCGGCGGCCAGCCGGTGATAGGCGCCGAGCACATGGTCGAGCAGTTCGGGCTTGCGGCGGCGATAGTCGCCCGCCGCGAGCGTTCCCGCCACGCGGCCGGCGACGACGAGCTGCGCGGTGCG
>JBKBTU010000242.1:0-3775 GCA_046290715.1 Sphingomonas sp.
GACGTTGACCGGCGCCTGCGCCTTGATGTCCGCGGCGGTGACCGAGGTGATCGGTGCGGCGGCGGCGATATTGGGACGCTGGATGCGCGTGCCGGTGACGACGATCTCGCCGTCGCCGCCGGTGTCGGCGGCCTGGCCGCTGATCGTCGCGGCCTTGTCGGCGGTGCTCTGCGGCCGGGTTTCGGGGGCCGGATCGGTCTGCGGTTGTACCGCATTGGTATCGTCGGCGGTCGTCTGCGCCAGCGCCGGCGACGCGGCCAGGGCGAGGCTGCCGGCCAAGGCGGCGAACGAAACGGTGTTCTTCCAGGTCATAACGGTTCCCTAACCCGAGCCGCGCTCTTCCGCTGGCTCTTAGGACACCGAAGCTTTCCTAAGTCGCTCGACCGGTCAATACCAAAACAAAACCTTTGTCAGACATTTTGCTAAATTGTGACAGGAATGCATCACTGTGCAGCGATGCTGCCGCTTACGTCCCTTCCTTGCGCAGCGGGCGTGCGAGCAGCGCGCCGATCACCGCTTCGACCGGCGCGCCGTCGAGCAGGCGGCAAACCGCATCGACCACCGGCATGTCGACGCCGGCCGCCATCGCCGCCTCGCGCAACACGGGGGCGGTGAACGCACCCTCGGCGACGGTGCGGCGGTCGGCGAGCAGGTCGGCCGCCGATCGCCCCTGACCGAGTCCCAGCCCCAGCGAGAAATTGCGGCTGCTGGTCGACGAGCAGGTGAGGACGAGGTCGCCGAGGCCCGACAGGCCGGCGAGCGTCTCCGCCCGCGCGCCGCGCGCCAGGCCGAACCGGGTCATCTCGGCAAAGCCGCGCGCGATCAGCGCGGCGCGGGCGTTCTGGCCGAGGCCGGCGCCGTCGACCACGCCGCAGGCGATCGCCAGCACGTTCTTGACCGCGCCGCCGATCTCCGCGCCGGCGACGTCGTCGCTGGCATAGGGCCGGAAATGCGGCGCGGCGAGGCGCTGCGACAGCGCGGTGCCGAGGCCCTCGTCGGCGGCGGCGAGCGTTACCGCGGTCGGCAGGCCGGCGGCGACCTCGTGCGCGAAGGTCGGGCCGGACAGGACCGCGACCGGCGCCTGGGGATGCACCTGCCGCGCCACCTCGCCGACGAGCAGCCGCGTCCCCGCCTCGATCCCCTTGGCGCAGAGCACCAGCGGGCGGCTGCCGACGTCGACCTGCGACAGCACGCCGCGCACGTGCTGCGCGGGCGCGACGACGAGCAGCGCATCGCTCTGCGTCAGGTCGGCGAGATCGCCGGTGGCGCGGATCGACGGCGACAGCGGCACGCCGGCGAGGAACAACCGGTTCTCGTGATGGGTGTTGATGCCCTCCACGACCTCGGGCTCGCGCGCCCACAGCGTGACCGGCTCGCCGCGATGCGCCGCGACCTGCGCGAGTGCGGTCCCCCAGGCACCGCCGCCGATGACCCCGATCTTCATGCCTTCACCCCCGCACCGCGCACCGCCTCGGCATCCGGATCGAGCGGCCAGCGCGCCCGCGCCGGCGTGTCGAGCGGATCGGTGAGGCCGGCGGCGAAGCGCTCCGCCCCTGCCCAGGCGATCATCGCCGCATTGTCGGTGCACAGCCACAAAGGCGGCGCGACGAAGCGCAGCCCGTGCTCTGCGGCGAGGCCCTGCAACGCGGCGCGCACCGCGCCATTGGCGGCGACGCCGCCGGCGACGACCAGGGCGGTCGCCCCGACTCCGGCAATCCCACCGATACCACGGCGCGTGCGGTCGATCAGGCAGTCGACCACCGCCGCCTGGAACGAGGCGGCGATATCCTCGGGCGCATGCTGGCCGACCGCGCGCGCGACCGCGCTCTTCAGTCCGGCGAAAGAGAAATGCGGCTCGGCCGAGCCCTTCAGCGGTCGCGGCAGCGGGACGATCGGGCGGCCGAGCGCCGCCGCCTTCTCCACCATCGGCCCGCCCGGGAAGCCGAGGCCGAGCAGCTTGGCCGTCTTGTCGAACGCCTCGCCCGCGGCATCGTCGATCGTCGTCGCAAGGCGGCGGTAGCGCGCGACGCCCTCGACCAGCAGCAGCTGGCAATGGCCACCCGAGACGAGCAGCAGCAGATAGGGGAAGGCGAGGTCCGGGTCCGACAGCCGCGGGCTCAGCGCATGGCCTTCGAGGTGGTTGACCGCGACCAGCGGCTTGCCCGCGGCATGCGCGAGCGCCTTGCCGGTGACGAGGCCGACCATCACCCCGCCGATCAGGCCGGGACCGGCGGTGGCGGCGATCGCGTCCACCTGGTCGAGGCGCAGGCCGGCATCGGCGAGCGCCGCCTCGATCAGCGGCTCCAGCGCCTCGACATGCGCGCGCGCCGCTATTTCGGGGACGACGCCGCCGAAGGGCGCATGCGCCGCCTCCTGCCCGGCGAGGCGGTGGCTGAGCACCTGGCGATCGCTGGTGACGAGCGCGGCGGCGGTCTCGTCGCAGGAGGATTCGAGGCCGAGGATGATCCGGGGTGGCATGGCTCCCCCTCTACGCGCCTCGCGGGAGGTTGTCGAAGGGGCGGCGTTTGGGCCATGGCGGGTGGAGACGAACAAGGCGATGCCACCCTCACCCTTCCCACGGCCTGCGGCCGCGGGCCCCTTCCCTCTCCCATCGGGAGAGGGAGGGAGCGGCGAAGCCGCGGAAGGGTGAGGGTGAGGATTGAGGTGGAATGGCGATCAGGTTCAGGCTGGGTACGCGGGGATCGCCGCTGGCGCTGACGCAGGCGAACATGGTGCGCGACGCCCTGTGCGCGGCGCATGGCTGGTCGGCGGACGAGGTCGCGCTGGTGGTGATCCGCACCACCGGAGACAGGGTCCAGGACCGCCCGCTCGCCGAGATCGGCGGCAAGGCCTTGTGGACCAAGGAGCTCGACCGCGCGCTGCTCGAGCGGGAAATCGACGCCGCGGTGCATTCGATGAAGGACGTCGAGACGATCCGCCCGCCCGCGATCCGCATCGCCGCGATGCTGCCGCGCGCCGACGTCCGCGACCGGCTGATCGGCGCGGAGACGATCGCCGCGCTGCCGGACGGCGCGGTGGTCGGCACCAGCTCGCCGCGGCGGCGCGCGCAGCTGCTGCGGGCACGGCCCGACCTCAGCGTCGTCACCTTCCGCGGCAACGTCGACACGCGGCTCGCCAAGCTCGCGGCGGGCGAGGCGGATGCGACCTTGCTCGCCGCGGCCGGACTCGACCGGCTGGGGCGTGACGGTATCGGCCGCGCCATCCCGACCGATACGATGCTGCCCGCCCCGGCGCAGGGCGCGGTCGGGATCGAGGTGCGCAGCGAGGATGCGGGCGCCGCGACGATCGTCGGCGCGATCGACGATCCCGCGACCAGCGCCTGCGTCCTGGCCGAGCGCGCGTTCCTCGCCGCGCTCGGGGCGGACTGCCATTCGCCGGTCGCCGCACTCGCCGCGCTGGCGGGCGAGATGCTGACCCTGCGCGCCGAGCTGATCGCGGAGGACGGCAGCGCCTGCGTCGAGGGCAGCGGCGAAGGCACCGACGGCGCGCTCGTCGCCGCCGAACTCGCCCGCGCGCTGCTCGACCGCGCGCCGGACGCGATCCGCCGCCTGTTCCGGCCGTGAGCCGCCATCTCATCCCCCCAGCGAAGCGGCCACTCATCGTCGTCCGACCAGAACCCGGCCTGTCGCGCACCGCCGCCCGGTTGCGTGAGTGCGGCGCGACGGTGACCGCCTGGCCGCTATTTGCCGCCGCGCCGGTGGCGTGGGAGGTGCCCGACCCCGCCGGCTTCGACGCGCTGCTGGTGACCAGCGCC